>JBKJNW010000181.1:0-11545 GCA_046593335.1 Chthoniobacterales bacterium
ACTCATGCGCTACATCCATTGCTATAATAAAAGCGCCACGCCCTTCAAATGGACCTACCGGAATACCGCCGACCGAATCCGCTAAAGTGTCCACTTTTATCTGTTACAGTGCACTAGCCCGCGAGCCGCCGCTTCAAGCGAGCCTTCCGCTTCCCAAGCGAAGGCCAACTTGGAGCGGCCGGCTCTGTCGATACGGAATCCACTGATGGGTCCTGAGATCGCGGCCTTCCGAGTAAGCCGAGCGCTGCAAGACACGACTCTGGAACTCCACGATAGAAACGAAGCAATTCTACTTCGAGCGACGATTGGAAAGTAAGTCGGCAATCAAGCATCGCAGCGACCAGTCTTGCTCCAAGCGACGATCGCCAATCCGCCATCCTTGCTACCCACGTTCCCGACAACTACACCGCCATCGTGTGGGGAAAGAACGACACAACTAGTCGGCTTGGTTCGAGATTTACAACCGCGTGCCGTCATTCGCCTCGGCAAACGAGCGGATTGTGCGGATAGATGACCCAGCGCGCGGTTGATCGCGGCTCGCGGTCGCGAGAAAGAGGCGGAATGCAAGACTGCATTCCGCCTTTCCCCCGAGAGGCAGTTACTTTTGCGCTGCGGTGTCGCGCAGATTGCGGATCTTATCGTGTGACGTTTTTACTTCGGCGGACTGCCGGGTGACAATGTCTTTGATCGGCGCCGGCAGGTCGTGTTCCATCGCGTCTTTGTAGGCCGCGACGGCGGAATCTTCACCCCGCTCGGCTTCGGCGAGGATGGCGTGCTGGTCGCGATTCGTGACCGCGCTCTTGACGTTGATCCAGGCGCGATGCATGGCGCCGGTCGCGCTGCTCGAATCTTCCGGATCGGGATCACCCAGCTTCACGACTTCGCTCTGCAGTTCGCCAGCGAATTTGGAACGCTGAAGTGAGAGGGTGTCGAAAATCGTTTTCAGTTGCGGATCGTCCACCCCGCCAGCGGATTGTTTAAAACCTTCCTGCCCGTCCTTCAGGGTTTCGATCAGGTTGTTCAGTGTCGAAATAACTTCCTTTTTTTGGCTCATGAACCTGAATCGGATGCGACCATCGGTTTGCGTCCACGGTGGGCTTGGAAAAGTACGCTGGTTTGCCCGCTGCAACCGCCCCGCGTATCCTCTTCCATGGAACAAAACGTAATAGGAAAAGACCTGACGAAAGAAGCCCCGCGCAGTCCCAAGACCCGCTTCGGCGGCTATGTGATCCTCGGGCGGACGCTCGATAAATGCCGCGCGCTCCTGGCAGGCGACATCGGCGAATATCATTACGATTGCCCTCTCGATAACATGCTTTTCAGCTGGAAAGGCGTGACCGGCGACGATTTCAAGGCTGAGGTCGCGAAGGGTAAAAGCGACGAAGAAATAGCGCAGTGGGTCGACGGCCACGGCAAGCCCAAGACGGAAGAAGAAAAGACTGCCTGGTGTGAGCAAATGCTGGCCGCCAATCCGTATGACAATCCAGAAAAACGCGAGTGGTATGTCGACTCGGTCAAGCCGCTCGGGCTCGATCCTGCGACCACACCGCTTTTTGACTGGCTCGAGAAGGACGATGAAGCGAGCTACTCGGTTGCCGCCTAACGGAGAATTCAAACATTGCAGTTAGCGAACGGCCTCTGAAAAGAGGCCGTTTTGCTTTCCAGTTTCGTTTTAGAAATGCCGGCACTGGAACCGGGCAAACACCATGGCCATTTCACTCAAACCGCAGCATCTCAATCGCTATCGCCAGATCGCCTGGATCTTCATGAAGTACGGAAGGTCCGACCTGGTCAAGGCCTCCGGCCTGGGCGAGACGCTGGCCGCAGAACAACGCGTCGCCCCGGAGGAAGCGGCCAAGGCGAACGAGCTGGCCGACGATCTGGAAAAGCTCGGGCCGACCTTCGTGAAGCTCGGCCAGCTTCTTTCCACCCGGGTCGAGCTCCTGCCCAAGGCTTATCTCGAGGCACTGGCGCGGTTGCAGGACAAGGTGGAACCGTTCAGCTTCGCCGAGGTTGAGAAGATCGTCAGCTCCGAACTCGGCGCGCGCATCTCGAAAGCTTTCTCGAATTTCGAGAGCGAGCCGATGGCGGCGGCGTCGTTAGGCCAGGTCCACCGCGCCACCTTGCGCGACGGCCGCGCTGTCGCGGTCAAGGTGCAGCGACCCGGGATTCGGGAACAGATGGTGGAGGACCTGGAGGCGATCGAAGACCTCGCGGAGTTCTTCGATCAGCACACCGAACTCGGCCGCCGCTACGAGTTTTGCCAGATGCTCGAACAGTTCCGCAAGAGTCTTCTCCAGGAGCTCGACTACCGGATGGAGGCCACCAATCTCGTTACCATTCGCGAGCAGCTGCGCGACCTTGCCCTCATCATCGTGCCGGCGCCGATTGCCGATTATTCCACCTCGCGGGTCCTGACGATGGAGTTCGTGCCCGGAAAAAAAGTCACCGATTTAAGCCCGCTCGTGCGGATGGATTTCGACGGCACCGCCCTCGCGGAAGAACTCTTCCGCGCTTATCTCGAACAGATTTTGGTCCACGGTTTTTTCCACGCCGATCCGCATCCGGGGAATGTTTTTATCACGCCCGATTATCGGATCGCGCTCCTCGACCTCGGCATGGTTGGGCGCATCCTGCCGAAGCTGCAGGAGGATTTATTGCAGCTTCTGCTGGCGATTGCAGAAGGCCACGGTGATGAGGCGGCCAACATCGCGATCAAGATCGGGGAAAAGAAGGAAGAGTTCGCGAGCAAAGAATTCACCCGCCGAATCGGTGAGATCGTGGCCCAACAGAAGACCGCCACGGTCGAGCAAATGCAGGTCGGGCGGCTGGTTTTGGAAGTGACGCAAGTGTCTGCCGAGAGCGGCATTCGCGTTCCGCCAGAGCTCACCATGCTCGGGAAGACGTTGTTAAATCTTGATCAGGTCGGTCATGCAATCGCGCCGGACTTCGATCCCAACGCCTCGATCCGCCGCAACGCCGCGCAGATCATGCAGCAACGTCTCGTGCGCAGTCTTTCGCCGGGCAATCTTTTCAGCGGCATGCTCGAGCTGAAGGATCTGGTGCAGCGATTGCCGGCGCGTCTGAACAAGATCCTCGATGCGATTTCGAACAACGAACTGAAAGTGACGGTCGACGCGATCGATGAGCGCACCTTGATCGACGGTTTTCAGAAAGTCGCCAATCGCATCACGGTCGGCCTCATCCTCGCCGCCCTCATCGTGGGCGCGGCCCTCCTCATGCGGGTCGACACCTCCTTCCGCATCTGGGGTTATCCCGGGCTGGCGATCATTTTCTTCCTCGCCGCGGCCGGCGGCGGGATCGCGCTTCTGGTCAATATTCTCTTCTACGATAAGCCAGGGCCGGATTGAGTCGGCGGCGATTTCGCAGCGCAAATCGGGCCGTTCCTTCGTCCATTTCGCTAGCGTTTCGCACCCCGGAAAATCCGTCTACTCTGCACCATGCTTGCGCGCTTCTTCCTCATCCTTTCTTTTTTCTCGACCGCTGTCTCGTTAGGGGCGGAAACGCGCCGACCGCTTAAGCCGGAAGATTTCGCGGCCATTCGCGATGTGGACGAGCCCAATCTCTCTCCCGACGGCCAAAGCGTCGCCTACGTCGTCGGGACGGTTGATCTGAAGAAAGATAAGCAGCCGAAAAATCTCTGGCTCGCGAAATGGGACGGCTCGGAAAACCGCGCTCTCACTTTTGGCGACAACACGCAGACGCATCCGCGCTGGAGCCCGGACGGGAAATGGATCGCCTTCCTTTCCAGCCGCACGGATGAAAGCGACAACGATCAGCTCTGGATTCTCTCCAGCGCCGGCGGGGAAGCGGAAAAGTTGACGACGGAAAAAGGAAGCGTGGACGATTTCGCCTGGTCTCCGGATTCGAAACGGATCGCGCTCGCGGTGCATGATCCCGACCCGCGCGAACCAGAAGCGAAAGAGAAAGAGAAGAAGACCGTTCCGCCGATCGTGATTAATCGCTTTCAATTCAAGCAGGACATGACCGGCTACCTCACTCATCGCTGGTCGCACCTGAAGCTGCTCGATCTCGCTTCGCGCAAGACCGATCCCCTAACGAGCGGCGAGCACGATGACGGCCTGCCTTCATGGTCGCCGGATGGCCGCCAGATCGCCTTTGTCAGCAAGCGCGGGGACGATGCCGATCGGACGGAGAACTGGGACATTTACTTGATCGAATCGAAGGCGGGCGCAAAGGAGCGCCAGCTCACGACCACGCTGGAAGCGGACGCGCATCCGGAATGGGAGAGCGCGCCGGCCTGGAGCCCAGATGGGAAAACGATCGCCTACGTTCACGGCAACGATCCGAAGAAGATTTCCTACGCGACGCATTCGCTCGCGACTATTCCAGCGGCCGGGGGCGAGCCGAAATTCCTGACCGCGGCGCTCGACCGCAATCTCGTTCAGCCCCATTGGGCGCCGGATGGGGAATCGATCTTTGCCGTGGTGGAAGACGACGGCGCGGAGATTCTCGTGCGCGTGCCGGCCGAGGGCGGCAAACCGGAACCGGTGGTGGACGGGCGGCGCAAAGTGACGGCTTACGATGTGAGCGACGGCGGGAACGTGATCGTCCGCGTGAGCACGCCGGATCGGCCCTTCGAGATCTTCGCCGCGGAGAAGGACGGGCTGCGTTGCCTGACGAAGCAAAACGACTCCTTCCTCGCGCAGGTTCAGCTCGGACGGGTGGAGGAAACGAAATTCAAAAGTTCCGACGGGACGGAAGTGCATGGTTTCCTCGTCCATCCGCCTAACGAAAAGTCAGGCGGCAAGCTACCCGCCGTCCTGCGTCCGCATGGCGGGCCGCAGTCGCAACACGCCAACGAATTCGATTTAGAGAAACAACTTTTCGCCGCCAACGGCTATCTCGTCATCCTGCCCAACCCGCGCGGATCGACCGGGCGCGGCACCGATTACGCGATGGGCATCTATGCGGCCTGGGGCAGCGTTGATGTGCAGGACGACCTGGCCGCGGTCGACGACGCTGTCGCGCGAGGGTTGGCCGATCCGGATCGTCTCGCAGTGGCCGGTTGGAGCTACGGCGGGATGTCGACCAACTACCTCATCGCCTCGACCACGCGCTTCAAGGCTGCGGTCAGCGGCGCCTCCATTTCCAACGTTCTCGCCGGCTACGGGACCGATCAATACATCCGCGATTATGAGAACGAACTCGGTTCGCCCTGGGCGCATCCGGAGGTCTGGCAAAAACTTTCCTATCCCTTTCTGCACGCCGACAAGATCAAGACGCCGACTCTTTTTCTCTGCGGCGAGAGCGACTACAACGTGCCGCTGTTGAACAGCGAGCAGATGTATCAGGCCCTGCGAACGTTAGGCGTGCCGACCGAACTGGTCATTTATCCCGGCCAATTTCACGGGCTGAGAAAGCCGAGCTACATCCTCGATCGCTATCAGCGTTACCTCGGCTGGTTCGCGAAATATCTTCCGAAATAGCGGCGGTTCGCGCCAGTCTTTCTCCGGTAGGGCGAGACTCCGTCGAGCCTGGGAGAGCGCTTGGACGCGGAATGCTGATCACCCCCAGGCTCGACGGAGTCTCGCCCTACCGGAAGGAGGCTGTCTCTGGTTCGCGGCCACTACGTGTACCGCGTTTCGGAGCGGGCAAAGCAAGCGGGCCATGTTTCCAACTCAGTTCTGAAAAACGAATGGCAAATTGAAGATTGTCGGCCCGCCGAAGGAACTTCATGATGCAACGCGATCGACCTGCCTAACGACGTCACTTCACCCGCTACTCGATGAATCCCGAAAAAAGCCGCCTTCAGGAAAATCACGAGGGAGGCAAACGCTGGCATCTCTGGGGACCCTACCTGAGCGAGCGGCAATGGGGCACGGTGCGCGAGGATTACAGCGCGACTGGCGACGCCTGGAATTATTTCCCGCACGACCACGCCCGCTCCCGCGCCTACCGCTGGGGCGAGGACGGGATCGGCGGCATTTGTGATTACAAGCAGCGCCTTTGTCTTGCCTTCGCTTTCTGGAATGGGCAGGACCCGTTTCTAAAGGAACGGCTCTTCGGTCTGAGCGGTCCGGAGGGGAACCACGGCGAGGATGTGAAGGAGATCTTCTTCTTCGAGGACAACACGCCGACGCATTCCTACATGCGGATGACTTATCGTTACCCGCAGGCGGCTTACCCCTACGAGGAACTCGTTAGGCAAAACGGGCAACGGACTCGGCTGGAGCCGGAGTTTGAGCTCTGGGACACGGGCGTGCTGCGCGAGAACCGCTATTTCGATCTCACGATCGAGTATGCCAAAGCGGCGCCTGACGACCTCCTCATTCGCGTTACCGTCCGGAATTGCGGGCCGGCCTTGGCTCCTCTGCATCTCCTGCCCACACTCTGGTTTCGCAACACGTGGGGCTGGGCGGCGGACGTGCCGCGCCCCAACCTGCGGGTCGGAGACGATCATTCGGTGGCGCTAGGCGTGATCGAGGCGAGTCACGAGGCGCTTGGAGAATACCGGCTGGTGGCGGAAGCGGCTGGTTCGCTCCTATTCACCGAGAACGAAACCAACCGCGAGCGGCTCTACGGCGTGCCGAACAATTGCCGTCACGTAAAGGATAGCTTTCACGACGCGGTCGTTAGGGGAAACGCCGCCGCGGTTAACCAGGACCAGATGGGAACGAAAGCGGCGGCGCACTATCAGTGCGTGCTCGCGCCGGGCGAGACGCGTTCCTTCCGGCTGCGCCTGCAGAAGATCGTGCAGCCGGCGATCCACGCCTTCGGCGATTTTGATCGCATCTTTGAGCAGCGCCGGCAGGAAGCGGACGAATTTTACCGCGCTCTGGCGCCAGCGTGCCTGAGCGCGGAGCACTGCGCGATCCAGCGCCAGGCTTTGGCCGGGATGCTGTGGACGAAACAGTACTATCACTATGTGGTGGAGGGATGGCTGGAGGGTGATCCCACGCAGCCGCCTCCGCCTAACGAACGCAAGACGGGGCGGAACGCGGACTGGACCCACCTTTACAACGAGCGCGTGATGTCGATGCCCGACGCCTGGGAGTATCCCTGGTATGCCGCCTGGGACCTTGCTTTCCATTGCATCCCGCTCGCCCTGGTCGATCCAAAATTCGCCAAGGGCCAGCTCGATCTCATCCTGCGCGAATGGTATCAGCATCCCAACGGCCAGATTCCCGCCTACGAATGGAACTTCAGCGACGTCAATCCGCCGGTCATCGGTTGGGCTGCCTGGCGGGTTTACAAGATCGAACAGCACGCCACCGGGAAAGGCGATCGCGCCTTTCTCGAGACGGTTTTCCACAAGCTCCTGATCAATTTCACCTGGTGGGTAAACCGGAAAGACTCCGGCGGCCGCAACATTTTTGAGGGCGGCTTCCTCGGGCTGGATAACATCGGCGTCTTCGACCGGAGCGCCTCCTTCCCCGACGGCAGCCGGCTGGAGCAGAGCGATGGGACGAGCTGGATGGGGATGTTCTGCCTAACGATGATGCGAACCGCGCTCGAGCTGGCGCGGGAGAATCCGGTTTACGAAAACATCGCGACCAAGTTCTTCGAACATTTCCTCGGGATTGCTGCGGCCATGAACAATGCCGGCGGCCAGGGCATCGGATTGTGGGACGAGTCGGACGAGTTTTTCTACGACGTTCTGCACACCCCGGGGAACCGCTACCTGCCTCTGCGCGTCCGTTCGTTAGTCGGGCTTATGCCGTTGCTCGCGGTCGAAACGATCGAGCCGGAGCTGCTCGAGGCCATGCCCGGTTTTGCGCAGCGCCTCGAATGGTACCTGACCAATCGTCCCGACCTCGCCGGCCTGATTTCGCACTGGGAAGTGCCGGGAGAGGGGGCGCGCCGGCTCATCGCCCTGACCCGCGGGCATCGAATGAAATGTCTCCTCCGCCGAATGCTCGATCCGAATGAATTCCTGAGCGACTACGGGGTGCGTTCGCTGAGCAAATTCCACCTCGCCAATCCCTACATGCTCGACGTGCGCGGGGAGCACAAAGTGGTCGGCTACGAACCGGCGGAATCGCAAACCGGCATCTTTGGAGGCAACTCCAATTGGCGCGGGCCGGTCTGGTTCCCGATCAATTTTCTTCTCATCGAGTCGCTCCAGAAATTTCATCATTACTACGGGAACGATTTCAAAGTGGAATGCCCGACCGGGTCCGGGCAGTTCGTCACTCTCGACGAAGTGGCGAATGAGCTTTCCAATCGCCTGATCAAGCTTTGGCTTCCGAATGAAAAAGGGGAGCGGCCCTTCGCCCGCGCTTCCGCTGATTCGTTAGGCGGAGCGGGCGACGGCGAACGTTATCTTTTCCACGAATATTTTCACGGCGACACCGGCGGTGGCCTCGGGGCGAGTCATCAGACCGGGTGGACGGGTCTGGTCGCGAAGCTGGTCCAGCAACAGGGCACCCGCGGCACCATCACCCAGCGCGATCCGTTCACGGATCTTTGAATCCGGGTTGTGGCGTTTCCTGACCTTCTTTAACATGCCGGCATGAGCGAATTGAATCCGCGCCGCACGGTCGAGGAATTGATGGAATTGCGGTCCACGACCGGCGACGAGAAGGGCGCGCAGCGCGTCGCTTTTACCGCCACTTGGGCGAAAGCACGGAGCTGGCTGGCGGAGAAGGCTCAGGCCGCCGGGGCCGAGGTTGAGCGGGACGAAGCGGGCAACCTCTGGATGACCTTGCGCGGCAAATCGGAGGAGGCGCTTCTCATTGGCGGCCACATCGATTCCGTGCCTAACGGGGGCTGGCTGGACGGTTGTCTGAACACTTTGGCCGGGCTCGAGATTTTGCGCCGGATCGCGGCGCAAGGCCAACCGCCGGTGACGGTGCGGCTGGTCGACTGGGCCGACGAAGAAGGCGCTCGTTTTGGCAAAAGTTTGTTTGGTTCCTCGGCCTGCTCCGGTCGGCTCGAATTGGACGAGGCACGCGGGCTGGTGGACCACGATGGGGTGACGCTGCCGGCCGCGTTGAAAGAGCAGGGGATCGAGTTTGAGCAGGTCGGGAAAAGCGGGGAGCAGTTGAAGCACGCGGCGGCCTATATCGAACTGCACATCGAGCAGGGACCGGTCCTGCTGGACCTCGAGCTGCCGTTAGGCGCGGTCATCGGAACGTTTGGAGTGGAGCGGCACGCTATCACTTTTCACGGGCAGGCGGCGCATTCCGGCAGCACGCCGATGAACCGCCGTAAAGACGCGTTCCTTGCCGCGGCGAAAATGAGCCCGGAGATTTACCGGATCACCGACCGCCACGGCGGCGTCTGCACGATCGGTTCCTGCCTAACGAAACCCGGAATTGTCACCAGCGTGGTCGAGGAATGCCGGATCACCCTCGACCAGCGTCACCTCGATGCCGCCGCGCTGGCGGTCATGCTGGGCGAGGCGCAGGCGGCTAGCGAACGCTTCGCCGAGGAAGGAAACGTCACCGTTTCCTGGGAGCGTCTCTGGCAGATCGAGCCCATGCCGTTCCATGAAAAGTTGATCGAGTTTTGCGACGAGGCGATTCGTGAGACCTGCGGAGAATCGCATCGGCTGCCCTCCGGCCCGCTCCATGACGCGGCCGAAGCCGCCGCGGCCGGCGTGCCGACGGTGATGATGTTCGTGCAGAGCCTGCACGGAATCAGTCACAACAAGATCGAGGATACGAAAGAGGAACACCTCGAGCTGGCAGTGCGGGCCTTCGATTCCCTGGCCGCGAAGACGATTGCCTGGCTCGCTTCTCGTTAGGCACGAATTCAGGCAACGTGGGAGCCGCCTTTGTGCGGCGATCGGGCGGCGTCGCGGACCCACGGGGCACAAAGGCTCCTCCCACATTAGTGGGCGGCGACCGGCTGCGGCGCGGGCGCGCTCCCTTGCTTGCGCGCCTCTTCCTCGTGATGGGTGTGGGCGCTGCGCAGGAAGGGGACGCGATCGAGCACGCTTTCCTGGAACCATTCCAGGGCCAGGTAAATCACCGGCGTGATGTAGAGCGTGATCAACTGCGAGAAGAGCAGTCCGCCGACAATGACCAGGCCTAACGGACGGCGGGAAGAGCCATCGGCGCCGATGCCGAAGGCGAGGGGCAAGGCGCCCATCAGTGCGGCCAGCGTCGTCATGATGATGGGCCGGAAACGTTCCACGCTGGCCTCGTGAATCGCGGTCCGGCGGTCGTAACCTTCATCGAGCCGGTGGAGCGCGAAATCGACAATCATGATGCCGTTCTTTTTCACGATACCCATGAGAAGGAAAAGCCCGATGACCGAGTAAAGGGAAAGGGTCGAGCGGAAAATCCAGAGCGTCATGAGCCCGCCGACGACCGCCGGAAAAAGGGTCGAAAGCACCGTCACCGGATGCACGTAGCTCTCGTAGAGAATGCCGAGAATCACATACATGACGAAGAGCGCGGCGATGACGAGGAAAGGCAGGGCGGCGAAGAGTTGTTGCAGGACGAGGCCTTCTCCCTGGAGCTCGCCTTTCACCGTCGGCGGCAAAACGTCGGCCGCAGTCTTGTTGATGAAATTGGTCACGTCTCCCAGCGCGACCCCCGGCTTGGTATCGAAGCCGAAGGTGACGCTGGTGAATTGATTGGTGTGATTGACCGACTGCAAACCGAGTGACTCACTCGATGTCGTGACTGCGCGAATGGGAATGAGCTTGTCGCCCGTCGTGGGCTTGACGTAGATCTCGCGGAAATCCTCCGGACCGGTCCGCGCCTTGTCGTCCGCCTCGACGATGACCTGGTATTGATCATCCGCCTCCTTGATCAGGTAGACGTAATTTTGCGAATATGCGGCGCGGAGAAGACTCTCAACCTGCGCGGTGGAGACGCCGTAGAGACTGGCTCGTTCGCGGTCGATGTTGATGTCGAGATTGGGAGTGTTGCGGAAAAGATCGGAGCGCGGCGGGCTGGCGAAGCCGTCGAAATCGCGCAGTTTCTCGGTTAATTTATCGGCGGCCGCGTAGACCTCATCCGGATTAATACCGCTCAGGACATAGGTATAGCGGCCAAATGAACTGCCGGTGGCGCCGATGTCGATGCGCAGGACCGGCTGGGGATTGAGCGTCGGGAAAACGCCTGGAATTTCGCTGCAGGCTTTGCGCAAATCCGCCGCCACCCGGTCGATGTCGGCGCGTTGGTTGGCGTCCTTCAGGAAGAGGACGGTGAATACCCCCGCTCCCAAACCGGAGCGCCCGGCGACGGTGAAATATTTGTCGACCGCGGGATTCGCCTGCAAAACCGGATCGAGTTTTTCCTGCAGCCGCCGCTGTTGATCTGGCGAAGCGCCTTCCTGCACGATGAAAAATCCGCGGATGACCCCGCTGTCACCCGAGGGGAGGAGAGTGAAGGGGAGATGGTTGAAGAAAAACCAAACGCCGAGGGCGCAGGCGAGAACGATGGGAGCGGCGAGCCAGCCGACGTCGAGGAAACGATCAAGCGAGCGGCCGTAGAAATCGCGGATTGGATCGAAGTAGCGGCTGACGAAACGTTCCGTCCAGGTCTTGCGATGATTAGGACCGCGCTCCGCCAGGATGCGCGAACACATCAGCGGGGTCAGGGTT
>JBKJNW010000004.1:0-6523 GCA_046593335.1 Chthoniobacterales bacterium
TCTCGCCGCCATCCTGCAGCAGAAAACCAACATGCCGGTGACACAGGTGAACGGGCCGATCCGGGTCCAGGCGAACCAAGTCTACGTCATTCCGCCTAACAATCAGCTGATGTTTGAAGAGGGGCACCTGCATTTGATCCGACCGCAGCAGACCCGCGGCCGGCGGACCACGATCGATCTTTTCTTCCGCACCCTTGCCCAGGCTTACGGGCAGCGCGCGGTTTCGGTCATCCTCTCGGGGAGCGATTCGGATGGATCGATCGGGTTGAAGCACGTCCGGGCGCAGGGCGGAGTGACGATTGCCCAGGACCCGAACGAGGCGGAATACGACAGCATGCCGATAACGGCGATTAGCACCGGGATGGTCGACTGGGTTCTGCCGGTGAACCAGATGGCGGCGCGCCTGGTCGGCTTCGTCAAAAACGAGGGGCGGATGAAATTGCCGCCGGAAATCGCGGGCGCGGACGAGCCCCATCTCAAGGAAGAGGAGGCACCCGGTGGGGAGACGATCTCGGGTGAGACCCACGACCCGGCTGACGAAGAGGCGATCGGGAAAGTGCTCGCCGACCTGCGCACCCAGACCGGGCACGACTTCGCGCACTACAAGCGAGCCACCGTGCTGCGCCGGATCGCGCGGCGGATGCAGGTCAACGGCCTTGAGAGCATTCCGCAGTACCTCGATTTTCTCCGTCAGCACACCGCCGAATCGCGCGCGCTCCTGCAGGATCTGCTTATCGGCGTGACCCATTTTTTTCGCGACCGGGAAGCGTTCGCCACGCTCGAGTCACATATCCCTCAGCTCTTCGCGGGGAAAAAAGAGGACGACCAAATCCGGGTCTGGGTGGCGGGTTGTGCGACAGGCGAGGAAGCTTATTCGATCGCCATCCTTCTCTGCGAACATGCCGCCCGGCTCGATCATCCGCCTAAGATCCAGGTCTTCGCCTCCGATGTGGATGAACAGGCGATCGCGGATGCGCGCGACGGATTGTACCCGAGCACGATCGAAGCCGATGTCTCACCCGAGCGGCTGCGCGCCTTTTTTGCCTCCGACCACGGGCGTTACCGGGTGCGCAAAGAAATTCGCGAGAAGGTGCTTTTCGCCGTCCACAATGTGCTGCGGGACGCGCCCTTTTCCCGCCTCGACCTCGTCTCCTGCCGCAATCTTCTCATTTACCTGAATGCCACCGCCCAAGCCCAGGCCTTCGACGTTTTTCATTTCTCCCTCTGCTCCGGCGGCCTCCTCTTTATCGGTGGGGCAGAGAACGATGCCGCGGCCAATGCCCTTTTCTCCACCATCGATTCACGCAGCCGGCTTTACGTGCGACGCTCGGTGCCCCGGCCGGCCTGGAAAATTCCGGTGGTCCCGCTCCGCGGCCCGGAATTACAGGCCCCTCGGAATCGCGCCCCGGTCGCGCGGATTTTGCCGCCGCTCACGCTGCCGCTGCAACGCAGTCAGGTGAAAGAAAAAGAGACCGTTTCCCAGACCAACGGGCGCGCTCGGCGCGAGGTCCTTTTCGGCGAACTGCACCTCAAACTGCTCGAACAGTACGGCCCGCCCTCGCTCGTCATCAACGGCTCTCACGACATCGTCCATCTCTCCGAGCACGCCGGCCAATACCTGCAATTTCCGGCCGGTGAGATCTCGGCTAATCTTCTTAAGGTGGTTGACCCAGCCCTGCGGATCGAGCTCCGGAGCGCGCTTTTCACGGCCGAGAAAACGAAGCAAACCGTCCGCGGCTCGCCCCAGGCGGTGGAGATCGAGGGCCGGGCGGAAGTGATCACGGTGAGCGTTTGTCCGATTCGGCAGGGTGAGGACGCGGAGAACTTTTTTCTCATTCTTTTCGAACGCCAGCACGGCCTCGCGAGCGTTCCGCCGACCACGCCGGATCACGACGCGGTCAACCGCAATCTGGACGACGAAATTCATCACCTGAAAGATCAGCTGCACGCGACGGTCGAGCAGTACGAGGCGACGAACGAGGAACTCAAAGCCTCCAACGAAGAGCTGCAGGCGATGAACGAGGAGATGCGTTCCGCGACCAAGGAACTGGAGACGAGCAAGGAAGAATTGCAGTCGGTCAACGAAGAGCTCACCACCGTCAATCACGAGCTGAAAAGCAGCGTGGAGGAATTGAGCCACGCCAATGCGGACCTCAACAATCTCATGGCCTCGACCGACATCGGGACCATTTTTCTCGACCGCCAGTTGCGCATCCAGCGATTCACTCCGAGCGCGCAGGAGATCTTTAACCTCATCCCGGCCGACCTGGGCCGGCCCATCTCCGACATCACGCACAAACTGGCTTACCAAAGCTTCCTCGAAGATGCGGAACACGTCCTGCGCGACCTGCGCACGCTCGAACGCGAGGTGCGGGTGGGCGAGGCGAGCTGGTTCCTTACCCGGATCGCGCCTTATAGGACAGGCGAAGACCGCATCGCCGGGGTGGTCGCCACTTTTATCGACATCACCCCGCGCAAACGGGCCGAGGACGAGCTGCGCGAAAGCGAGGCGCGTATCCGCCGGGCCTTTGAGATCGAGACGGTGGGCGTGATTTTTCTCACGATCGAGGGGCAGGTTACCGACGCCAACGATGCCTTTCTCCGGATGAGTGGCTACACGCGGGCGGAGGTGGAAGATGGCCAGGTGCGCTGGAAAGAGCTTTCACCCTCGGAATGGCGTCCGCTCTCGACCAAGGCGCTGGAGGAACTGAAAAGCGAAGGCAAAACCGGCACCTACCAGAAGGAATACGTCCGCAAAGACGGGACCCGTTGGTGGGGCCTCTTCAGCGCAGCCAAGCTGACCGAGAACCTGGCGGTGAAATACGTCATCGACATCAGCGAACAAAAAGAGGCTCAGGATGCGCTCCGGGCGAGCGAAGAGCGCTTTCGCCAGTTCGCCGAGAATTCAGCCGACGTCTTCTGGATCATCGACGGGCGAACGCACCAGCTGGAATACTTGAATCCCGCCTACGAGACGATGTTTGGCGAAGCGCGCGAGCCGATCCTGCGCGACGTCGGCCGCTGGCGTGAATTGATTCATCCCGACGATCGCGAAGCGGGCACAGACATGCTGCCCCGGCTCCTGGCGGGTGAGAATGTGACCGTGGATTACCGGATCATCCGGCCTAACGATGGCGCCGTTCGCTGGATTCGAGACAGTGGTTTCCCGATCCGTGACGACGCTGGCGCGGTCCAGCGGGTGGCGGGGGTCCTCCAGGATATCACCGAAGATAAGGAGTGGAGCGAGGCCCTGCGCGAAAGCGAGGAGCGCTTTCGCCTCCTGATCGAGGGCGCGCCCGATTACGCCATGTTCCTGCTCGATCCCGGCAACCAGATCATCTACTGGAGCGCCGGCGCCGAGCGGGTCTTTGGCTGGAGCGCGGATGAAGTCCTCGGCCGGAGCGGCGAAATCATTTTCACACCCGAAGACCGAATCCGGAAACAGGAGGAAAAAGAAATGCGGATCGCCCAGCGCAAAGGGGTGGCAAGCGATCGCCGTTGGCATTTGCGCAAAGACGGCAGCCGGGTCTGGATCGACGGGATCATGCGCCGGCTCGACAATGAGAACGGAAACGCGCGCGGCTTCGCCAAGATCGGGCGCGACGCGACCGAGCTGCACGAGGCGGAGGAACAGTTGCAAGTTTCTCACCGCGAACTCGAGACCCGGGTGGGCGAGCGAACCGCCCAGCTCACCGCGCTCAACAAAACTCTGCAGAGGGAAATGAAAGAACGCGTCGCGGTCGAGCAGGAGCTTCTCCTCATCAGCGAACGGGAGAAGCGTCGCATCGGGCAGGACTTGCACGACAGTCTTTGCCAGGAACTCGCCGCTGCTTCTCTCTTCCTCCAGACTGCCGCGCACAAGATCGCAAAAAAGAACGCGGCGGGCGCGAGGACGCTCGAGGAAGCCGCGCGCATCGTAAACGACAATGTGGGCCTTGCCCGCGACCTCGCCCGCGGCCTGCATCCGGTCGAACTTTCTTCCCAAGGCCTCGCCAACGCGCTCCGCGAACTCGCTTTTCGCACCAGCCAGCCTCGCACCGTCACCTGCCACTTCGATTGCCCGCGCCAGATCCGGATTGGCGACGAGGTCATCGCGCTCAACCTCTACCGCATCGCGCAGGAAGCGGTCACCAACGCGGTCAAAAACGGCAAAGCGACTGAGATCAGGATGAAACTTCTGCGCAATCGCAAGGCGCTCAGCCTCTCCATCCGGGATAACGGAAAAGGCTTTGCTGTTTCCAAGATAGGCTCCGGGATGGGCCTGCACATCATGAAATATCGGGCCGACGTCGTTGGCGCAGAGGTCACGATCGACTCCGCCCCGGGCAAAGGCACGACGTTGACCTGTAGCCTGCCAGGCAAGTAAGCCTGGATCCATCCGCGTCGCCGAAGCCGTTTTTCCTGGGGAGAGCAGCAGCGATCGCCCTCATGACTAAAGTATGCCGCGGCGCAACGCCATGAGGCAGTGGCCTACCGTGTGCCTAACGAAAAAGCCCAGGACGTCGCGGCGTCGCGGCCACTTTTCCCTGCGCCGCCTCTTCTTCTAGCTGGAGCCGGCTCGCGAACGCTCGGAATCGGAGAGAAAATCGGTCTCGCCCAAAACTCCCGGCGCCGGGGCCTGGAGAGGAGGCTGCGGGCTCGGTCGGTAGAGAAACCAGTGACTGGTATTGTGCCCGGGCAACCCTCGGTCGGGCAAGTCAACTGGTAGTCGTCCGGGGAGCCGCTGATGCGGATTTCGTGCCCGCTGATGATGCGCTCGCAGATGAGGCAGACCCGTTTGTCTTCCACGCTATACCAGCGGCGCTCGTGATCCGTCAGTCGCAGAATCCGCAATCTTTCCGGGGATGTGAACTGTTTCAACATGAAACAAGTAAAATCCAAAACCGCTCCCGCAAACAATCAGGCACGAGGCGAATCGGCGACTAACTAAAATGCTTATGGCAAAGCGCGGGGCGGTGCACGGTTCACCTGGCCACGCGCCGGCGCATGGCTCGGCCGGAGCTCCTCCACTGCACTCGTTAGGGCTTGAGCACGACCTTTATGCAGCCGTCTTCTTTATTGCGGAAGGTCTTGTAAAGCTCGGGGCCTTCCGCCAGCGGGCGGTTGTGGGTTATGACAAACGAGGGATCGATCTCGCCCGCGTTGATCCGGTCAAGCAACGGCTGGGTATAGCGTTTCATGTGGGTCTGGCCCATTTCAATAGTCAGGACTTTGTTCATCGCCGCGCCCACCGGGATTTTGTCGAGAAAGCCACCGAAAACATAACGTCCCGATCCATTCGTTGGATGCGACCGTCGACGCCGACCGTTGATCTTTTTCCACTCCTGTCACTGCTTTCTCGCCGTCAGCGCAGGCCCTGGCACCCAGGAACAAACTCCTGAGGGGAGAGAGTTAAGATTTCTTTTTCTTACCCTTGGAGGCCTTGCCGCCCTTTCGCCCGCCTTTGCGCGAGCTTTCCGTGCTCAATTTCTCGGCGCGACCAGAACCGCTTTTCTTACCGCCCTATCTTCCTTGTTCTCGGTCGCCCACGCCCGGCTCTCGACTTCCTTCTTCGAAACGCCACGCTTTTCGTAGCCCTCTTCAATGTGTTCCGCTTTTCGACCTTTCTCAGACCTCATGGCCTGTAGCTCTGAAACGAGTCCCAACCAATCGCTGGCTGGCGGAGTTTCACCGGATCGGGCCTTAAAACTGAGATCGGCATCGAGACTATTCGATAGAAGCCACGGCGCGCGCCCGCAGTAAGTCTGCTGCGCTCAATCACCTGGAGAAGTAACTCGGAGTTAGAACCGTCCGGTGAGGACGAGAATAAGTACGATCAACAGAATCAATCCAATTCCGCCGGTCGGAAAGTAACCCCAACTGGAGCTATAAGGCCAGGCAGGAAAGGCGCCGATCAGAAGAAGGATGAGAATGATAATCAGAATAGTTCCCATAAAATAAGACGGCTTCGCTTCCTCCCCTGATTCGATTCTCGCCCGGTCGCTGCGCGTCTCGCGAAATGGGACACGCAATCGCAGTAATTACTCCGATTCAAAGAGTGTGAATATCCTTTTAGTCGAGGACCATGAAGACAGCCGCGTCGTCCTGGCGAATTTATTGATTCATTGCGGCCATGAAGTGGCGAGCGCGGCCAATATGCAGGACGCCCTCCGCCTTCTGGAAAATTTGCGATTCGACGTCCTCGTCAGCGACATCGGGTTACCCGACGGCACCGGCCTCGAACTCGTCGTGGAAGCGAAGAAGCGGCAGCCCTGGAAAAAAACCGTGGCCCTGACCGCGCATGGTCGCAGCAAAGAGAAGGAGCTTGGGCTGCAGGCCGGGTTTGATGAATATCTGACCAAGCCCTTCGACTTTCATCAGCTGCGTTCCCTGCTCGCGGATTCGCCGGCCGGCGCCGGCCCGGTCAGCGCTTGATTTGTCCCGCGGGCGAGGATTCGTCCTTCGCCGCCGAGCGCCGGAGATCGAAACGCTTGGGAAAAAGGACATGCCGATGATGCCGCGCCATTTGCTCGCGGTCGCGGCT
>JBKJNW010000017.1:0-5621 GCA_046593335.1 Chthoniobacterales bacterium
TCCTTTTCGTCGTGAGCGGCTATAGCCGCCGGGTTAAGGTGATCCGCTGCAGCTGGAGGGCCTTGTTTCAGGTGCGCCACAAGCGTCAGCCTACTTTTTACGTGCAAACCACTGCTAAAGGCAAGGGAAAACTCGTAAATCACCATTACAAATCCGTGACAGAAGGGTTGTTCGAGTCGCCTTGGGGCAGATCGCCGTCGCCGTGGGTTTGTGCCTTGGCTTGGAAGGGGCCATCCCTCGCGTTGACACCTTCGAAGCACACGCCTAACCTCTCGTTCTCAATTCCGGCGGGGTAGCCAAGTGGTAAGGTCGGGGTCTGCAAAACCTCTATTCGCGGGTTCGATTCCCGCCCCCGCCTCTCTCTCATTGGTAAAACGGCATCACCTACGCTTTTAAAAGCTCTAAATTCAGCACAAAAGTCGGAACAAATGCAATTAAGCCCGTACTTGTTTGCTAACGTTTTTTATCCTTAAATGCATGGTTTGGAGTGCAGCTCCGAAACTTTACCGGCGGCCCAAAAACCTCCAGTGCCCGGATCAGCGATCAAGGAATAAGAAAAATCTTCCCCGTGGATTGATCCAATATCATATCACCGGGAGCACACTTTCTCGAGTCAAAGTCTACAGTCGAAACATAAGGGGTGCGAACGAACCCGGGCTCGCCGTCCGGCTCGACGAACAGGCTGCTTATTGAGGTATTAGTCGCGACCCAGGGACGCAAATTGCCCACGAGGCGGCCGAGTTTACAGTTAGGCGGCTCTCGCAGCCGTTCACGGTCTGGACCCGCTGGCGCGCAGCGCTTGCGCGCGGCCTGCTAGGCCGGGTCTATTGCCTTTAGTTTTGTAAGAGCGGGAGCAGGAAGTTGATCACATCGGCGCTGATACTATTCCAATAGGCGAAAGCGTGGGCGCGCCCCGTGAGGACGCTTTGCTGATAATTCCGTGACCTGACCCTATTCAATTGGGTAGTCAGATCTGTGATTTGCTGCGGCGGCATCGGCTCGCTCGCGGAACAGTAGAGCCGGAGCGGCGGGAGCGGTGCTTTGATAAACGCGACCGGCGACGCCGCCCCCAAGACTCCGGCGTCGGTCGAATTCACATAGTTGCTCACCCAGCCAAGGAACGCACCGCCCTGCCATTGCCACGATATCATATCACCATAGTCATATGCACCGCTCAGGCAGACACCGGCATCGACCCGGTCGTCGCCCTGGGTTCCGTTGGCTGCGGTGTAAATAATATGAGAGCCGCCAGCCGAGCCACCGACCGCTCCGACCTTGCCGTTGCCGCGAAAATCGGCCCGCGCGGCACGGATTGCGACGATGACATCATTCTCCTGATCCGGGTAGCGCCCGTCCGATTTCTGGCCCGGGATCATCCCGGGAGGTGCCAGGCGGTAATCGATGACAAAGGCATTCATCCCCGAAGCGCTCAAATCCTTCGCGCATGCCAGCAGCTTGGAATCGGCAGGATAACTGTTGAAGCCGCCGCCGTGAATGACCAGGACGTTAGGGTGTGTGCCGACTCCCTTAGCAGGGAAGACCTGCCAGGTCAGAATCGTTCCGTCATCCGCTACTCCATATTGCTCGATGATCGGTCCGGGAACCCGAGGCGACTGCGCCGATACCTGGGCCTGCCCAATGAGCAGGGGAACAACCAGCGTTGAAAGCATTCTCATTATCATCTTCATTTCCTCCTGTTTGGATGTTGTTTGGGCCGAGGGCGATTTCCGCTCGTTGCTCTGTAGATTTGTGCGCCGGCGAAGAGCGTGACAAGGAGAAAGAGCTTTTCTTTCTACACTGTAATCCTGCATTCACGGAGGCGTTGGAAAAGCTGAAACGCTGAATGGAGCGAGCAGGGGAGCCGCGACCGGTGAGATTAGAGGGAGCGAGTTCGCTGCGACATAGATGGGAAGCTCTAAGGCCGAACGAGTGGAGAACGAGAGAGTCAAGCCCAAAAGGGGCGTGAGCGGACGCGAGCGAATCAAACGCTGAAGGACGGAAACCAAAGCCCTCTTTCCCGGCTATCTCTTCGGGCGAGGGAGCCTAGAATCTCCCCATGAAAGCAAAGAAAAAGCCAGGCCCTCGCCCACGCGGGACGGCGCGAGTCAAGGAAGCCGCCGGCCTTTACCACCCGGCAATCAAGGTCGCCGCACCGCCCGCGATCGATCAGATCGCAGAGAAGTTTGGGCTGCGGCAAGAGACCCTCAGTCGCATGACCGGTTTTTCTCTCCGCGCCGTGGCTGGCTGGAGCAGCGGCAAAATGCCCTCCGCCCCGGTCAAACGCGCGCTCGTCGAAATGGATCGACTGCTCGACCAGCTCTCCCGTCTGATGAAGCCAAAGGATGTCGGCCACTGGTTGAAAGAACCAAACCCGGCCTTGGACGGCTCCACTCCAGTCCAAGTGATCGAGCGCGGCCAGACCGACCGGATCTGGCGACTCCTTTATTTCCTCGAATCCGGCGAGCCCGGTTAAGCGACGTTTCATTTCTTTACCCGGCCCACCGGCCTCGATGGGGCGAAGGAAAAGCGGGACGGAGCAGACTGCGGTTGTCGAAAAAACTGCCGGGCGCGGATGCGCCGACGGCACTTCGATGCGAACGTTCTGAGTCCACGATCCGTATTACACAATATGAGTGAGCGTTCGCATTCTCCGCACGGCAAAATCAATCTCCACGGCAACGGACTTGGAGTTCCTTCCCCCGAGATGGTGGAGACGCGCGCGCGAGAGATCGCGATGATCGACGAACGCAACCCAGAAGAGTTTACCGAATCCGATTGGCATCAGGCCAAGAACGAGTTGACCGGAGTGGAAGGATCGCATGCGCCGGAGATCGACGACTCGGTCGATGACGAGATGAGCGAACGTGACGACATTCCCGGTGCCTCCGGCCATCAGGTTCCGAACAGCGGCGGTTTTGACGATGACAACAACGTCGGTGAAGAACTCGTCAGCGGCGGGATCGAAGAAGCGGCGCATGATCAAATGGTCGAAGCTCGGCGGGAGGAGCTGAATCAGGAACGCGAGGCCAATGAGTAGCGCCTCGATTACCGAAACAGTCGCGCCGGCCACGGTAAAGCCGTCGCCCGGGAAAAAAGCGAATCGGCTGGAACGATTGCTCACCCGCTACCAGGAAGTCCGCGGCTTTTCCGAAAAGCTCTGCGAAACGCTCGCCCCCGAAGACTGCGTCGTGCAGTCGATGCCTGATGTCAGCCCGACCAAATGGCACCTGGCCCACACCAGCTGGTTCTTCGAGACCTTCATCCTCAAGGTTTGGATGCCCTCTTACCAAACTGTGGTCCCAGAATATGCCTACCTTTTCAATTCCTATTACAACGCCGCGGGTGACATGCATCGGCGCGACCTGCGCGGGTTAATCTCCCGCCCGACCGTGGCGGAGACATTTCGTTTCCGGAAATCGATCGACGCCCACATCCAGGAGTTGCTCGAGACGGCGGACGACGAATTGCTCAAGGAACTCGAGCCGGTCTTCATTATTGGCCTGCATCACGAACAGCAGCACCAGGAACTGCTCGTGACCGACATCAAAAATGTTTTCTCTCACAATCCGCTCCACCCCGTCTTTCGGAAACGAGACGATCGGATGGAACGGCGCAAGATCGCCCCGGCGAGCTACATAGATTTTCCCGAGACCACGCTCGAGATCGGTCACGCCGGCCCCGACTTTAGCTATGATAACGAAGGGCCGCGGCATCGCGCGCTCGTCCTTCCCTTCTCGCTCGCGACGCGGCCGGTCACGAATGGGGAATATCTCGCCTTCATCGAGTCGGGCGGCTACACCCGGCCGGAGTTTTGGCTCTCGTTAGGCTGGACCACAGTCAATGAACAGCGTTGGGAGGCGCCGCTATACTGGAGCAAGCGCGACGGGAAATGGTGGAATTTCACTCTCTCCGGGATGCGCCCGATCGATGAGTCCGAACCGGTGACCCACGTCAGCTATTTCGAGGCAGACGCTTTTGCCAACTGGAGCGGGGCCCGCTTGCCGACCGAGTTCGAATGGGAACGGGCCGTCGCCGATCTGCCGATCGAAGGCAATTTCGTCGACCTCGAGCGCTTCCATCCCGCGCCGGTCGCTTCTCAGCCTAACGGAAAGCTGCAGCAGATGTATGGCGACGTCTGGGAATGGACGCGCAGCGCTTACCTCCCCTACCCCGGCTACCATGCCGCACCCGGGGCGCTGGGCGAGTACAACGGCAAGTTCATGAGCAACCAGATGGTCCTGCGCGGCGGCTCCTGCGCGACTTCGCAGAACCACATTCGCCCGACCTATCGCAATTTCTTTCAACCGGAAAAACGCTGGCAGTTCACCGGCATCCGGCTCGCGCGCGACCCGGCATGAAGGGCACGTCTGGTGGGGTGAACCTGCTCGATCTCGAACCGGCCGCTTCCGACTTTCTCGACCAGGCCATCGCTGGTCTCTCGGCCGCGCCGCGCACGCTGCCGAGCAAATTTTTCTACGACGAACGCGGCTCGGACCTTTTCCAGGAGATCTGCGAACTGCCGGAATATTACGTCACGCGCACCGAGACGGAAATTCTCCGCCACTACGGTCCCGAGATCGCGGAATCGATCGGCGAAAATGCCGAGCTGGTTGGATGCGGAACCGGCGCCGGGGTGAAGACGCGGATGCTGCTCGGACATCTTAAAAATCTAATCGCCTATCTGCCGGTCGATATTTCCAAACAGCGCCTGACGGAATCAGCCGAAGCGCTCAGCCGCGAAATGCCGGCGCTCGAGATTCTCCCGGTCTGCGCCGACTACCTCCAGCCCTTCGAGCTGCCGACGCCGTCGCAAGATCCCGCCCACATCGCGGTCTATTTCCCCGGTTCGACAATCGGCAACATGCAGCCCGAAGTCGCCCGTCATTTCCTTACCCGAGTCGCGAAACTTTGCGGCCACAGCGGCGGACTCATCATCGGGGTCGACCTGCAAAAATCGAAGGACGTTCTCGAAGCCGCCTACAACGACAGCGCCGGCGTCACGGCCGCGTTCAATTTGAACATGCTCGAGCGGGCCAACCGCGAACTGGAAGCCGACTTCGATCTTTCGCAATGGCGGCATCGCGCCATTTACAATGAGGAAGCGCATCGGATCGAGATGCACCTTGTCAGTCAATGCGATCAGAGCGTCCATCTCGGCGCGCGCGAGTTCCATTTCGCTCCCGGTGAAAAAATCATCACGGAATTTTCCTACAAGCACACCATTGAAGGCTTCAGCGCGCTGGCCGCTTCCGCTGGCTTCCAATTGTCGCGCGTCTGGACCGATCCGCGGAAGCTCTTCGCCGTTTTTCATTTTACAACGCTTTGAGCTCTCAGGTGTAGTGGCGGGCGTGTCGCCCGCATCCGTTGAGCCTGCGGCTGACACAGCCGCCTCTACATTTCATGGATTCGCTCGTTCAATTGCTCGGGGTCAGCAAAAGCTTCGGGGGCACGGTGGCGCTGCATCCGACCGATCTGGAATTCAAACCCGGCCTAACGACGGCGTTGATCGGCCCGAGCGGGTGCGGAAAGTCGACGCTACTCCGGCTCGTCATTGCCCTTCTCCGACCCGACACCGGCCAGGTTCTCTTCGACGGCACCGAAGTCACTGACGCCAACGCGCA
>JBKJNW010000166.1:0-28388 GCA_046593335.1 Chthoniobacterales bacterium
GGTTGAACTCTAGATGCAGCCGCAGAAATACCTGACCGTTTTCAACCTCGGGATCCAGAACACATTCGTCTATCGCTGGAATTACCTGCTGCGCGCGATCTTCGGCATCATCCCGCTTGTCGGCACCGTTTTCCTCTGGCGCGCCATCTTCAAGGAAAGCGGCGGGGGCATGCGCGGCTACGACTACGGGTCGATGATTTATTATTATCTGCTCACCATCCTGGTCAGCAATCTCGTCACCCCGACCGAGGACGAATGGCAGATCGCGGCCGACATTCGCGAAGGCCAGATCAATTCTTTCCTGACCAAGCCGATGAATTATCTCGGCTATCGCTTCAGCATTTTCCTGAGCGGCCGGCTGGTTTACACCGCGGTTACCATCCTCCCGATTGCCGCCATCTTCATTTATTTCCGGCGCTTCATTATTTTGCCTAACGACCCGGTAATCTGGCTGACGGCTTTCGTTTCGCTCGTCATGTCTGCCTTCATCCAGTTTTTCCTCACCTACGCCCTTTCCATGATGGCCTTCTGGATTCTCGAGATTTCGACCATCGTTTTCATCGTTTACAGCTTCGAATATTTCCTCGGTGGCCAGATGTTCCCGCTCGATATCATGCCGCCCGCGGTCCAGGCGGTAATGAAATGGCTGCCGTTTTATTACGAACTCTTTTGCCCGATCGCGATCTTCCAAGGCCGCCTGAACGGCCCCGAGATGTGGGGTGCGCTCGCCATCCAATGCGGCTGGATGCTGGCGATGTGGGCCGCGGCCAACCTAATGTGGAAACGCGGACTCGGACACTACCAGGCCGTCGGCGGCTAGAACTTTTGCATTGCGCGAGTGCATGCTCCTTCCCAGATTCGCGGCACTGTGGATCTGAAACGCTATCTCACCGCCCTCCAAAAAGAGGTCGACCGCGCGCTTGACCGGTTTTTGCCGAAAGCCTCGACCAAACCGGCGACCATTCACAAGGCGATGCGCTACTCGCTCTTCGCGGGCGGGAAACGGCTTCGCCCGATCCTCTGCCTGGCCGCGGGCGAGGCTTGCACTGGCCTAACGAAAAGCGCTCTCCCTCTCGCCTGCGCCCTCGAGTGCATCCACACCTACTCGCTCATTCACGACGATCTCCCGAGCATGGACAACGACGATTTCCGGCGCGGACGCCCGACCTGCCACAAAGTTTTCGGCGACGGCATCGCGGTCCTGGCGGGCGATGCCCTGCTCACGATCGCCTTTGAAATCGCCGCCACCGCGGAGACGTGGCCGCGCTACGACATGCGCGCGATCGTGCGCGAGATCGCGGTCGCCGCCGGCAGCCGCAAACTCATCGCCGGCCAAGTGGCCGATCTCGAGGGTGAGGGCAAACCGATCAACCGCGCGCAGCTCCGTTACATTCACGAAAATAAAACCGCCGCCCTTCTCACCGCCTCAGTCCGACTCGGCGCGATGAGCGCCAACGCCACTCCAACTCAACTCTCGGCAATCAGCGATTTCGGCCAGGCCCTCGGCCTCGCTTTCCAAGTGATCGACGACATTCTCGACGTCACCCAGACGAGTGAGAAACTGGGAAAAAGCGCGGGGAAAGATGTCGCCGCGCACAAGGCCACTTACCCTTCGGTCCTTGGTCTGGAAAAATCGCGCGTCGAAGCTGGCCGTTTGACGCGTCAGGCGCACTCCGCTTTGAAACCGTTAGGCAAAAAAGCCGAGACGCTGCGGGCACTCGCGAACTACCTGCTCGAGCGCGAGTATTGATGTTCCAGCCTCCGATTGCATCGGAGGCGCCGATCACTTGGGTTGCGCACACGTCTCGTGTGCTGGTCGCGCTGTTCCAGTGCGACGAACTTTCCTGGCCCCGAAATCGTTAGGGCGAGTTTCACTGCTCACGAAGTTCGCGACGGCGGGACACCGTCGCCAGCACACGAGACGTGTGCGCTACCCGGAGGAAAGCCTTACGCGAGCGCGAGATTGGGATCGATCTCGGTCGTGAGCGGCGTGGATTCACCGCGCTCCAGGTGGAGCTGGGCGGCGAAGCCAATCATGGCCGCATTATCGGTGCAGAGCGCGGGCGCGGCGAAGCGCAGCTCCAGCCCCGCCCGCTCGCAGCCTAACGACATCTGCCGGCGCAGCTCATTATTGGAGCTGACACCGCCGCTCACTGTCACCAGCGCACGCCGGGTCGCGCGCGCGGCCGCGATGGTTTTGGCCACGAGCACTTCCACGACTGCGGCCTGGAACGAGGCGCAGAGATCGGCCCGGTCTGCGCTGACGGTCTTGGGCAGCAAATAGCGGACGGCCGTTTTCAAACCGCTGAGACTAAAATTGGCGTCGCCGGAGTGGAGCATGCTGCGCGGCAGGGTGAAGCGCGCGGGATCGCCAGTTTGCGCACAGCGCTCGATCTCCGGCCCTCCCGGATAGCCCAGCCCAAGCATTTTGCCCACCTTATCGAACGCCTCCCCCGCGGCGTCGTCCATCGTCCGGCCGAGAATGCGATATTTCCCCACGCCCTCGACCGCGACGAGGAGAGTGTGGCCGCCGCTGACGATGAGAGAAACGTTAGGCGCAATTTCCCCTTCTCCGGCAAAGAAAGGCGAGAGGAGATGGCCCTCGAGATGATTGATCGCGAGATACGGTTTGCCGAAGCCGAGAGCGAGCCCTTTCGCGAGCGAGGCGCCGATCATAAGCGAACTGGCCAGGCCCGGCCCGCTCGTGGCCGCGAAGGCATCGATCTCGCCTAACGAAATCTCAGCTGCCGCCACGGCGCGCTCCAGCAGCCGGGGCGCGCGCAGGAGGTGCTGGCGAGAGGCAACTTCCGGGACGACGCCGCCATACGGTCGATGGGCCTCGACCTGCGAAGCGACTTCGCTCGCGAGCAATTCCCGGCCGCGCAGAACGGCGATGGCCGTCTCGTCACACGACGTTTCGAGCGCAAGCAGCAGGGAATTCATTAAACCGCCGAGGACGCAGAGAGCACAGAGGAGTCGCGGATTTTCGCCGTTCTTCCTCCGCGATCTATGCGGTAGAAAATGGAACCGCTATTTTTTTACCGCCTCGACTTTGGGCGAGGTCTGTTGGGCGTAGATCATGACGCCCTTGATCGCGTCAATCCCGCGCATCATTTGCAGGTCTTTCGTCTTGATGATGCCGGTCGCTTCAGCCGGCTGGACCTTGTCGTTGCTGCGCAGGGCCGCGACCGCGCGATCCTGCTCCGGCGTGAGCGGCACGAGAATGTTGGGGGTCACACCGTTGCCCTGGATGACCGCCATGCTCGGGGTGTAGTATTTCGCGGTCGTGAAACGCAGGGCGGAGCCGTCCGGCAGCTGCATGACGTTTTGCACCGAGCCTTTGCCGAAAGTCGTCTCGCCGACGACGATCGCGCGATGCAGATCCTTGAGCGCGCCGGCGACGATTTCCGAACCACTCGCGCTCCCTTCGTTCACGAGCACGACGAGCGGAAAATGCGGCCGCTCTTTCCCACCGCCGGGAGTGGAATATTCGTGTTTCTGCGAAGAGGAGCGGCCCTGGGTCGAGACCACCTTGGTGTTCGGCGGCAGAAATTGCCCGAGAACGTCGACCGCGGAATTGAGCAGGCCGCCGGGGTTATTGCGGAGGTCGAGGACGAGCGCCTGCATTCCCTGCTTCTGTAAATTATCGAGTGTCTTGGCGAACTCGTCGGCAGTCGGTTCGTTGAATTGCACTATTCGCACGTAGCCGACCTTGAACGGCCCGGTCAGCTCCGCATCGAGAAGTTGCCCACCTTTGACGCTCGCGACTTTGATTTCCTTACGCTCGAGAGCGTAGTCTTTGATCTCCTTGTTGGAGGGGCGCAGGATGGTGAGTGTGATCTTTTGCCCGGACTCGCCGCGCAGGACATTGATCGCATCCTGCAGTCCGAGCTTCTCGGTTGAGGTGCCGTTGATTTTCAGAATCTGGTCGCCCGCCTGAATCCCGGCCTTGGCCGCGGGCGTGTCTTCCATCGGGGTGACGACGGTGAGGAGGTTGTCTCTGATCGCGACTTCCACCCCGAGGCCATTGAAACGGCTCCGGGTATCGTCCTGCATATCCTTGAAGTCGTCCGGGTCCATGAACTGACTGTGCGGATCGAGCGAGGAAAGCATGCCTTTCATCGCGGCATAAATCAGGTCGTGGTAGCTGACCTTTTGCCCGTCGACGTAATCCTGCCGGATGAGCTCGACCGCCTTGGCGAAGGTCGCGATCTCGGAATAACCGCGGTCGTCCGTCGTGACCGCCGCCGGTTCCGGGTCGGCCGCGCGCACCAGCCCGGCGCCGAGGACAAGAATCAGACCCGCGACGAGAGGCAGAGTGCGCCTGCGAGAGGGCAGAAAACGCTTCATAATTATCATGATTGGACGCAACCGACCCGATTGTCGTTCATTCCTTCCCTTTTGCCAATGGGCGCGCATGACAAGCTCACCCTCTCCTTTTAAACTGGGCCGATGAATTCGCTCCGCCAGCTCTTGTTCTTCCTCGCCTTATCGTTAGGCACAGCGGCTTTCCTTCTGGCGGCGGGGAGCGGGGGGGGAAATGCCGACGCCGATTTTGACAAGATGGCGCTCGATTTCATCAGCGGCTACCTCTCGGCCCGCCCGCTCCAGGGCGTGGCCCTCGGCTATCACCAATACGACGGCAAGATTGGCGACTTCAGCCGGCTCGCGATCGACGCCGAGATCGAACGTCTCCAGCGTTTCCAGGACGCGTTTGGCAAGCTCGATGGGAGTAAATTGAGCAATGGCGCCGACATCGATCGCCGCATCCTGCAAGCCGCGATCGCGAAGGAGCTTTTTCAGCTGGTTGACATGGGGATTTTCGAGAAGAACCCGATGACCTATGCCAGCGCACTCGACGTCAACATTTACATCAAGCGCGATTTCAAGCCGCTGGAAGATCGGGTGCGCGACATCGTCACGATCGAAGATCAGGCGGCGAACATCATGACCGCGGCGAAAACGAACCTCGCGCCCGCGCTGCCCAAACCCTACGTCGAGCTGGCGATTCAGATCGCGAATGGCTCGGCCGATTTTCTGGAGAAAGATTTCGCCGCCGCGCTGAAGGACGTGAAGGACGAGGCGTTGATGTCCGCCTTCCGTGACTCGAACCAGAAAGCGGCCGCTGCCCTGCGGGATTTTGCCGTCTGGCTAACGAAGGAAAGGCTGCCCAAAGCGATCCCGGATTTCGCGCTCGGCGCAGCCAAATACCAAAAGATGCTGGCCGCGACGGAGTTGGTCGATCTGCCGCCGGACAAACTGCTCGCCATCGGCCTGCAGCGCTTAAAGGAAGAACAGCAGATCTTCGCGAACGCGGCCAAGATCATCGACCCGAAAAAATCACCGATCGAGGTCTTCAAGCAGGTCCAGAACGAACACCCGAAGCCGGGCGAACTGACTCCGCACGTGGCGAAGGATCTCGACCTCATCCGGCAGTGGGTCCTCGATCACAAGATCGTCGCCATCCCGTCCGACGTGCGCGCGACGGTGACGGAGACGCCGCAGTTCGATCGGGCGACGACCTTTGCCTCGATGGATACCCCGGGGCCGTTCGAGAAGAAGGCGACCCAAGCCTACTATTACATCACGCCGACGGAAGATTCGTGGAGCGAAAAACAAAAGAATGAGTGGCTGACGGCGTTTAATTATTACACCGCCGATGTCGTCTCAATTCACGAAGCTTACCCGGGGCATTACGTGCAGTTTCTCCACCTCAACGCTTCCTCTGCGACGCAGGTGGAAAAGATTTTCGACAGCTACGCCTTTGTCGAAGGCTGGGCTCATTACACAGAAAAAATGATGCTCGACGAAGGTTTCGGGAGCGTGCCGAACCCGACGCCGGAACAAAAGATCCGGGCGGCAAAATACCGGGTGGCGCAGGCCGATGAAGCACTCCTGCGCCTCTGCCGTCTCTGCGTCTCGATCAAGATGCACACCCAGGGCATGTCGGTCGCGGACGGGGCAAAATTTTTCCAGGACAACTCCTACTACGAAGCCAAGCCGGCGATGTCGGAGGCGATGCGCGGGACCTACGATCCGGGCTATCTCAATTACACGTTAGGCAAACTCCAGATCCTGAAACTGCGCGATGACTACAAGGCGCAGGAAGGAAAAAACTTCTCGCTCGAGACTTTCCATAACGAGATGCTCAACCACGGCGCGCCGCCGCTTCGCCTCCTGCGCGAAATCCTGCTCAAGGATTCCGCGAAATGGGGCGCGGTGCTGTAGACTTTTCGCTCTGCGAAACGCGAGAGAAAGCGCGCCGCGCTGATGGTGAAATGATCCCTGATACCCGCGCCTCCCAGAGGGAGGCGTCTACAGCTCATCCCCCTCGAGATCTTCCCCGGGCTCGATCAGCTCGGGCAACAACGGCTCCGGGTTGTTGGGCGATTCCTCGACGGCGCGCAATTTCTTCGTGATCGCCCGCGAGCGAATATCCACTTCATCGATTTTGTTCGACGCTTCCTGCAGCTTCTTTTTCACCCCGTCGAGTACGCCGCCGAATTTCCCAAACTCCGTTTTCACCCCCGCGAGCAGATTCCAGACTTCGCTCGAACGTTCCTGGATGGCGAGGGTGCGAAAACCCATCTGCAGGCTGTTGAGCAAGGCCGCCAGCGTGGTCGGCCCGACCAGCACCACTTTGCATTCCCGTTGCACCTGCTCGACAAGTCCGATGCGCCGGACGGCTTCGGCATAAAGCCCTTCGGTCGGCAAAAACATCAGCGCAAAATCAGTCGTGCGCGGCGGGTTGATGTATTTGCTGCAAATCTCCTTCGCACTTTTGCGCAGTTGCGTCTCGAGGCTTTTCATCGCCTCCTCTGTCGCCGGGAGATCGGCGCTGTCCTGCGCGGCGACGAGGCGATGATAATCTTCGATCGGAAACTTGGCGTCGACCGGCAGCCAGACCGGCAGCCCGTCGTCGCCTCCAGGCAGTCTGATCGCGAAATCGACCATCTCCCCGCTGCCCTCGCGAGTCTTGACGTTGCGCGTGAATTGCTCGGCCGTGAGGATCTGCTCGAGCAAGGCGCCGAGCTGCACTTCGCCCCAGCCGCCGCGCGCTTTCACATTCGTCAGCACACGCTGCAAGCCGCCGACGTCGCTCGCGAGCTGCTGCATCGTCCCGAGCCCGTGATGGACCTGCTCGAGCCGCTCGCTCACCATCTTGAAAGATTCGCCGAGGCGTTTCTCGAGAGTCCCCTGGAGCTTTTCGTCGACGGTGGCCCGCATTTTTTCGATCTGTGCCGAATTATCTTCCTGCAACTGTTTCAAGCGCAGATCGACCACGGAACGCAACGTCTCGAGTCGCGCCGCGTTCGATTCGGTCAGCTTACCAGTCTGGGCCGCGACCGTTTCCAGCTGAGTTTTCAAAATCGTCCCGATCTCCGCGATCGAGCGCAGATTGGTCTCGCCCAGTTTTTGCAGCGAATCGTTTAATTCTTCGCGTTGCGCTTTCGCCGCACGAGCGGCTTCTTCCCGGGTCCGGGCCGCTTCCTCGCGCAGCATCCGCTCCTCGCGCTCCTGCGCGCGATCGAGCGCCTCGAAACGTTGCAGCAATTCCCGGCGCCGGCTGAGGAGGAACATCCCTCCCACCACTGCGGCGCCGAGCACCAATCCGATTAAACCATAAAGCAGGGGATCCACGCCTAGCGATTAACAGCGCGCCGCCAGCCTTTCAAGCGGGCGTCACGGTAGGGCGAGACTCTGTCGAGCCGGGAGCAGGTGCTTGATCACGCGGCCAGCGTGCTTCCCAGGCTCGACGGAGTCTCGCCCTACCGAATGTCGCCCGCCGAAAATGTGCCGAATCAAAATGAGACGCGGAACCCTCCGTAGGCCGCGCGGCCCAAGGCGGGGAAACCGAAAACCTCCGCATAATGCTCGTTCGTCAGGTTATCGACCCGGCCGAAAAGCGTGAGATGCGAATTGCAGACGTATTCCGCGGCGAAGTTTGCGACCGAATAATCTTCGATGTCGAAATTTGGCCCGCCGAAATTTAATTCCTCGCGCGCGCTGACAAACTTGGCTTCCGCCGTCGTGCGCAGTTTGTGGAACCAGAGATAGCTTCCCGAAACGTAAACTTCGTGCCGCGGCCGCCGCGGCAGGCGCGCGCCTGGGAGCTGCGTGATGTCGGCCGCAGAAGTTTTCTCCGCGTCGAGGTAGGTGTAACTCGCGGCAAAAACGAGATCCGGGATCGGCCGCACTTCCAGCTCCGCCTCCACTCCCTGGGTGCGCGCCGCGCCAAGATTGAGCGTGTCGAAGAGACCGTTAAAGCCGATCAGGTTCGTGAGGTCGTTGTGGAAAAAAGTCGCGCCGATCTTCGCCCGCCCTCCCCAGAAGCGCTGCTCAATCCCGATGTCCCAGCCGAGATCTTGCTCCGGCTCGAGGCCGAAATTATTTCCGAAAATCTTGTCCTGGCTGCTCGGCGGGCTGAAGCCGGTCGCGACGCTGGCGTGCAGGGTCGTGTCGGTCGGCGCGATCCGGTAGTTCCCGGCGAATCGATAAGTCCAGATCCCGCCAAACTGATTGAAGTGATCGTAACGCCCGCCCGCGACCAGGTTCAAACCGGGCAATGGCTTCGCGCTCGCCTCGAAAAAGACGGCCCGCTCGTCGGTGAAATCGCTGATGAATGTCGGCTGCGGCCCGAAAATCTGCGAGATGAAGGGCCGCTCCTGCCCGGCATCGACCTGGCTGTAAAAGAGCCCGGAGGTCAGGGTGAGCCATTTCGCCGGACGGAAGTTGTTTTGATAATCGATCGTTAGGCGAGTGAAAAGAGCGCGGGTCGGCCCGACGAAACCGTCCTGGTTCGGGTCGTTCACCTGCCGTTCCTCGTCGTAGGACACGATCAGCTTGTGCTCCCATTCCTCGGAAGGTTTCCAATCGAGGTGGGGTGCGATCAGCCAGCGCTCGGTCAGGAAATTATCGAAGCGTTTCGGATCGAAGATCGTGTTCGGATTACCCGTGTCGGCAAGCGAGTAGGTGAAAAGATTGCTGATCCGCAACTGGTCGTTAGGCGACCAGCCGATGTTGCCGATGAAATTCGAGAGCCGGTATTGGTTGTTCGGCCGCGCGTTGTCGGTATCGAGCCGGCTTGCGCCTAACGAATAATCGATCGCGCCGATCTTGCCGGAACTGGCGGCCGATTCGCGGAAAGTGCCGTAGCCGCCACCCTCGAAGCTCAGGCTGGTGGCGGGGGTTTCGCTCCCGACTTTGGTGAAAAGCTGAATCACCCCGGCGAGCGCGCGCGGGCCGTAGATCGTGCTCTGCGGGCCGCGCACCACTTCGATCCGGTCGATGTTGTCGATCGTGAGATCGGCGAAATTAAAGAGGCCGGCCAAGCCCTGATTGATCGGCACGCCGTCGAGCAATATTTGGGTGTGCTCGCTCCGCAGGCCGCGGGTGAAGACGGAGGTGAGCTGGCCTTCCGTGCCGCTTTGCACAACGGACAGGCCCGGTACGGCGCGCAAGGCATCGGCCACGCGCAAGATCTGTTTCTGTTCGATATCCTCGGCCGTCACCACGCTCACGCTGGCCGGGACCTCGTCCTCCGGGATCGGAACACGAGTCGCGCTCACGACCAATTCGACCGTTTCCGAAGGGCTGACCGCATCCTGCGCGTGACAAATGCCTAACGACATGGCGAGAATGCAGCCAAGCGCCGGGTAGCGCACGCGTCTCGCGTGCTGGCAACGGCGTCTCGCCGTTGCGGACTTTTCGCGGGGGTTGGTCCCCGGAATGAAAGTTCGTTGCGGTGAAATACCGCAACCAGCACGCGAGACGCGTGCGCTACCAAGAATCCGTGACGATGCCGCCCAGCTTTTCCATGACCACATGACAAGTTACCTCCATAAATTGAGAGGCGGACTCGTCCCCCTGCCGGGGTGGCGCTGCCCACAACTCTCATTCTTCTTTTTTGCGAAGAAGTTTTGTCGCAACGCGTCCGGCAGAAATTTCGGCGGTCATAGACCGCCGCTACCGGGCGCGACACGAATGAGGTGGAGCGGGCAAATATTCTGGCTCCTGGCTTGCGGCGTTCGCCTAACGACTCACGCACACCTTCTTCCCGCCTTCACCGTCGGCCCGCTCAAGGCAGGCCTAACGATTGGCTCGTGGGAAGTTGTATCCAGTTACAGCAGCGCAACTGCTCCCGATTCAAACGGGATTTCTTGCGCCGTTCCACTGATCAACCCCGAACGCTTTCGGGGTTAAACTCGCAAAGAACTAGCCGACAAGTAGCGGCTTGCGCTTCCCCGCTCAAGATTTATCTGTCAACTTCCCCGAAACCGCGCGCTTTGAACTCGAAACAACTTCATTATCTCGTCACTGGCGGCGCTGGCTTTATCGGCTCCAATCTCACCCTCACCCTGCAGGAGAAATTCCCCGGAGCGCGCCTGACGGTGATCGACGATTTTCGCTCCGGCGATTTCAAGAACTTGCTCGGCTACCGCGGCGACTTCGTCGCGGCCGATCTATCATCGCTCGATTGGGCGGCGCAGTTTGGCGAAGAAAAATTCGACGGCATTTTTCATCTCGCCTCGATCACGGACACGACCGTGCACGACCAGTTCCCGCAGGTGCACGACAACGTGGAGAGTTTCCGGCGCTTGCTCCGTTTCGCGCGGCCGCATCGCGCGCGCATCGTTTACGCCTCCTCCGCTGCCACCTACGGCGCAGCCAGTGGGGTGAATCTCGAAAGTCACGAAGCGGCGCCGGCTAACGTTTACGCCTTTTCGAAAGTGATCATGGATAATCTCGCCCGGCGCGCGGTTGCCGATGATCCGGAGTGGAAAATTGTCGGCCTGCGTTATTTCAACGTTTATGGTCCCCGCGAAGCGCACAAAGGCATGCCGGCGAGCATGATTCTGCATCTCTCACGCCAGATTCGGGACGGGAAGCGGCCCCGCATTTTCAAACAGGGCGAGCAGAAGCGCGATTTCGTTTATGTGAAGGACATCGTGCAGGGGACGCTGCGCGCGATGGAGGCGAAGGCGAGCGGGATTTACAATCTTGGCTCGGGCGAGGCCCGTTCCTTCAATGAGCTGATCGAGATTCTCAACAAAACGTTAGGCACGACCTTCGAGCCGGAATATTTCGACAACCCGCACGCCCATTATCAAAACCACACCGAGGCCGACCTCACCAACGTGCGCAAAGCGCTCGGCTATGAGCCGCAATTTCCGCTGGAAGCCGGCGTGGCCGATTACATGAAGTGGTTGTATCCCGACTGACCAAAGCCGTCCAAGCAATGAAAGCCAAACGACGCTCCAAAAGCCCGGAAGAGATCAATGCCGCGCTCGCGGCCAAGAAGGGTCCGGTCTCGAAATTTATCGCGCGCAATTATCATCACTTTAACGCCGCCGCGTTGCTCGATGCAGCGAAAGGTTACGAGACGCACCTCGCCGCCGGCGGCAAGATGCTGGTAACGCTGGCGGGCGCGATGTCGACCGCCGAACTCGGCATCTCCTTGGCGGAAATGATCCGTCGCGACAAGGTGCACCTGATCGTTTGCACTGGGGCGAACCTCGAGGAGGACATTTTCAATCTCGTCGCGCACGATCACTATGAGCGCGTCCCGCATTACCGCGAGCTCACGCCCAAGGACGAGGAGCAACTGCTCTCGCGGCACATGAATCGCGTGACCGACACGTGCATTCCGGAGATGGAGGCGATGCGGCGGATCGAGAAAGCGGTGCTCGAAGAATGGGTCGCGGCCGACCGCGCCGGAGGGCATTATTTCCCGCATGAGTTCATGTACAAGATTCTCCGCAGCGGGAAGCTGAAGAAGAGTTACCAGATCGACCCGAAAAATTCCTGGATGGTGGCGGCCTGCGAAAAGAATCTGCCAATCGTCGTGCCCGGCTGGGAGGATGCGACGCTCGGGAACATGTATGCGGCGGCGGTCATCCGCGGTGACGTGAAGAACGTGCACACCGTGCGTACGGGCATCGAATACATGACCTGGCTCGCGGACTACTACACGAAAAACGCGAAGCGACTGCGCAACCGCGAGGGCTCAATCGGTTTCTTCCAAATCGGTGGCGGCATTGCCGGCGATTTCCCAATCTGCGTCGTCCCCATGCTGCACCAGGATCTGGAGCGCACGGCGGTGCCGCTCTGGGGATATTTCTGCCAAATCAGCGATTCAACGACGAGCTACGGAAGCTATTCCGGCGCTGTGCCGAACGAAAAAATCACCTGGGGCAAGCTCGCGCCCTCGACGCCGAAGTTCGTGGTCGAAAGCGATGCCACAATCTGCGCGCCCTTGATTTTCGCCTGGGTGCTCGGGCAGTAAGCTAGCCTTCCCAGAAAAACTTCGTCGGGCGTTCCATCTCCGCGGCGAGACTGCGATGGACCGGGCAACCGAGCGCCGTTTTCTCGAGCAGCTCGCGCTGCGGATGATCGGGCGGAAGCGGGATGTGCACTTGGGTCGTTAGGCGGCTGATCCGGCGCGGATCGCTCGCCATCTCCTTCTCTACCTGCACGGTCATCCCTTTTAAATCGACGCCGTGCCGTTCGCTCACGATGGCCATCGTCGTCGCGATGCAGGTCCCAAGCGCAGTCCCGACCAGGTCGGTCGGCGAGAACGCTTCGCCTTTTCCCTGGTTATCGGCCGGCGCGTCGGTCGCGAGCTTGGCGCTGGAAGGACCGTGGGTCGCGTTACAGTGAAAACCGCTGGTGTAATCGATCGAAATCTGAACCATGCGAAATCATCCGACGCTCCGCCGGAATTAGCAAAAGCCGCTTCGCCTAACGTTTGCCTTCAACCAGCGGACGCCCCTGCAGGCGATCGCGATGTTTCTCGAGCTCGTCCCGGAAGGCGGCCGTCAGCATCGGATCGTGCAGGATGTTGAGATCGGAATTATGCGCCGCGACGTCGTCGTTTTCCCAGCTCTCGTTCCACCAGCAGAAGCCAATGATGGCCGGCCAGCGCCCGGCAAAAAGATCCTGCAAAGCCGCCCGCGCCCAATCCGCTGCTTTCACTTTTCGATTATGAATGTCGCAGCCAAACTCCGCCGCGATGATCGGTTTGCCCGGCGCAAGCTTCGTTAGGCGCGGATAGACGTGATCGATTTCTTCGCGAAAACTTTCCACTTCGGCGGTCCGTGGCGTGAGCGGCCCGTAGGCGCTGACCGCCAGCCAGTCGCAGTAGCCCGCGCCTGGGAAATAGTTTTCCATTCGGTTCCAGTGCGTCGCAGGCACATCGTCCCAATTGACATGCCAGACCCATTGCAGGTTATCCGCCCCCGCCGCCCGCATCACCTCGACGATGTGCCGATAGGCCTGGACATAAAGAGCGGGACCGGCCCCGCGGCCGTGCCACTTCCCATTCCAGGAAAACCATTCGCCGTTTGGCTCCGTCCCCCATTCGATCAGGATGGGATGGCGAAAAGCCCCCGCGCTTTCCGCCCAGCGCTTCAGGTCTCGATCAAAAACCCCGGCGCAGATTTTCGCGAACGTGAATTCTTTCTCGGCCTCGTTTTGGTCCAGGCTCGAACGCAACATCAGGCGGACGTAAGGGATTTTGCCTAACGATTGAATCCACTGGCAGGTCGCGCCCGGAAAGGCGCGCGACTCGAACCAGTTGTCCGAGAAATAAACCCAGGCGGTCTTCTGCCCGATCGCTTTTTCAAATCGCGCCACGTCGCCTGGATTGACGTTGTGCTCGCTGGCGTCGTCGCTCCCCGGCGTCGGCGCGCTGTAATAAAAGCCCTGGTAGAGCTTCCCTGCCGGCGGCGGAGCGAGCGGAACGCGTTGTCCAGGAAGAGATCCGTTTAGCAGACCTGCGCCCAGCAGTGCGAGAATGAGTTGCCGCTTCAACCTTGGCCCAGCCAAACCAGGCCGGCGATCACGACGAGGAAATAGGGCACGAGGCTGGCCGCGCCGGGATATTCTTTCGCCATTCGCTGACCGAAGAAAAGCGCCAGGAGAGCAACCCCGGAGAGGATCACGCCGTAAAAAGCGATCTTCGGGTCATGCCGGACCAAGACCATCACGCAACCGATCGCGCTCAGCGATCCGGCGGCCAGTTCCATGATCGTGATCACGCCGAGGAGCAGCGGGACCATCCCAGCGAGCGGGCTTTTCGCGAAGTGTCCGGTGAGCCAGTCGAGGTTCCCCTTTCGATCGATCACCTTGTCGATTCCAGACTGAAGGAAAAGGATGGCGAAGAAAGCCGAGATGAGAACCTGTAGAACAAAGACCGCGCCAGCAGAGGAATGGAAAGTGAGCATAACGCGATTCTAACGGGCAAACGGGCGCGCGGAAAGCGCACTCTGGGGACTCCGCGTGCAGGGCAATTAGGCCTTGCGCGTCCGAGACCACTGGACATTATTGCTGTCCGCCAAATTCGGCGGGCTGCGGGTGTAGCTCAGTGGTAGAGCACCTCCTTGCCAAGGAGGACGTCGCGAGTTCGAGTCTCGTCACCCGCTCCCAGCCCCGAAAAAGCCTTCGGGGCTGGGAGCGCCACTTCTGGCTCTGGGGAGCACAGGCGGCCCGCCTGTTGGTTTTGGCGGCTCGCCAAAACGAACTTCAGGGGCGGCACGGCTCTACGAACGACATCCACAGGAGATTCATAACCTCTTCTACGCGGTGGATGCCGGCGAGCCAACGGCACCGACAGGCGGGCCGCCTGTGCTCCCGGTGACCGTCGCGGCGCCCACGCCGATTCGCAGGCTCCGGCCGGCTCACATTTTTACAAGAAATTGAATCCAAACCCGCCTCTGGCTGCATCTCACAACAAAGGACAGCTATGAAAATCACACTTCTTCAGATCAAACTCTTTACTTACCTCAGCATCATCATTTTCGCCTGCGCGGCGCAGGGTCAGACCCCGACCCCGCCCTCAGCGACTCCCGCTCCGGAGATGTCGCCCGCCGCCAGCGCTCCGGAAACCGCGGCGGTCACCGCATCCGTGACGCCCCCGGCGAGCGCCACCCTCCCACCTGCGGCTGCCCTTGCGCCTGCGGCTACCGTTGTGCCCGCCGCCACTCTCACTCCGACCGTCGCGCCCTCGGCCAGTCCCGATACGGAAGAGGATTTCGATAAGGCGATCGAGAGGAAGATTCGCAAGCACTTCAATGTCAACATGGACGGCGGCCACTCTAATTCCGGAGACGGGATGGAATGGGTCGCGATCCCGATCGTGCTTATCATCTTCCTGACCATCTTCGGACTCCCGGTAGCGATCGTCGGCACCATTCTCTACTTCAGCTTCTCCAGAAGCCGCGCCATGCACAAAACGGTCCGCCTGATGGTCGAGAAAGGCCAGCCCGTTCCCGAAGCGCTCTTGAACCCACCGCCCGTCGTCCGGCAGCGTTCTGATCTGCGCCGCGGCATCATCCTCCTCACCGTGGGCGCGGGCCTGGTCGTCTTTCTCGGCGCGACGAACGACTGGGAAGGCGGATCCTGGAGCATTGGCATCATCCCCTTCATGATCGGTCTCGGCTATCTGCTCGTCTGGAAACTGGACGTCCGGAGTCAGGATACTTCCCCCAAGGTGTAAACTCCTGAGGTGCCGCTTCATGATACCGATCTCGTTGCGCGGGTCCTGGTCGATGATGACCACCACGCCTTCGCCGAACTGGTGCGCAATCACCAGTCGGCCGTGCGCGGTCTTCTTCGGCAGCTCACCCGTACCGACTTCGCTCTGGCGGATGATTTGGCCCAGGAAACTTTCCTGCGCGCCTATAAGAACATCAAAAGCTTTCGCGGGGAGGCGAAATTTTCCACCTGGCTCTATCGCATCGCCTACAATTGTTTCCGCGAGGACGCGCGCAAGCGAAAGGAACTGGTCGGGATCGACGAGTCGCGCCTCGAAGCCGAACACGATCCGCAAACCGTTGACCCCGCCCTGAAACACGACCTTATGCACGCGCTTCAACTTCTTCCGCTCTCCGAGCGATCGGCCATTTTGCTTTGTTGCCAGAATGGTTTATCCCATGATGAAGCGGCGCGCGTACTCGATATTCCACTCGGCACGGTCAAGACCAACGTCTTGCGGGGCCGGGAGAAACTAAAGAAAACGCTCGCCGCATGGAGCACCGCCTAACGATGGACGAAGATTTCCAGCCCGATTGGCTCGACCAGCGCCTGCGCGAGGAGATGGCTTATATCGACGACGCCGGCTTCACCTCCCGCGTCGTGCAAATGCTGCCGGCGGCCCAGCACCGTCGCTCCTACCGCGCCCTGATCCTGATCGGCATCACCCTCCTAGCCAGCGTCGTCACCTACCTTGCTTCCGACGGTGGCCGCTTCCTTTTCGTGGCGGCGTATCGGCTCGCGGCCATGCCCCTCATCTTTGTCAGCCTGGTGGCGATTTGCTGCACCCTGCTCATGACCGCAGTTGCGGCGGGGGCCGCGTGGTCCAACACTCGCGAGCAACGTTAGGCAGCGCGTGGCGTTGAACGCAAGACCGGGGTCAACGCCCCCGGCTACAACACTCGCCGAGCTTCTTCCACATCGCGCGCGATCTGTTCGCGCAACGCGGCCAGGTTTTCGAATTTTTGTTCTGGGCGCAGGTATTTCAAAAAACGCAGCTCGATATCCTTGCCGTAGAGATTCTCGTCGAGATCGAAGACGTGAAACTCGAGCACGCGCTGCGGAACATCGCTCTCAAGCGTCGGGCGCACCCCGAGATTCACCACCCCGCACATCTTTTTTCCTTCGAGCATTCCTTCCGCCGCGTATACGCCGTTAGGCGGGAACTGCTCGCTATGCGCGCTAAGATTGGCCGTCGGAAAACCGATGCTGCGCCCCAGCTGCTTCCCCTGCTCCACCGTTCCAAGGATGGTGTAATCGCGGCCGAGCATCCGCGCAGCGGTCGCGAAGTCGCCCGCCGCCACGGCGCGGCGAATCGCGGTGCTGCTCACAATCGGGCCCTCGGAAGTGACCGGCTCCACCCCCACAACGTTAAAGTCGAGCTGCGCCCCGAGCTCTTTCAGGAGCGCGAGATTGCCGGCCCGATTTTTGCCGAAGGACCATTCCTGGCCGACACAGATTTCACGCAAAGGTTTCGCCGCCTCGACCAGTTGCCGGACGAAATCCGCCGGTGGCGTTGAAGCAAATTTGCGATCAAACTTGAGCACGAGCAAATGCGACACGCCAAGCGCCCGAATGAGTTCGATCTTGTGCTGCGTCGCGGTCAGCAGGCGCGGGCTTTCCTGCGGACGAAGGATCTTGGCCGGGTGCGGATCGAAGGTCACCACCACCGCCGTGCCGCCGACTTCCTCCGCGTGTCGCGCGGCGGTCGAAATGACGGCCTGGTGTCCGAGATGGACGCCATCAAAAACACCGATCGCGAGAAAGACCGGCCCGGGAATTTGCGCCAGCTCCGGAATCGACCGCAGAATGTGCATCAGCGCTCGATCTTTTGTCTCGGGTAGGGTGGGCGTCCCGCCTGCCGGCGAGGCGTCTCGCCGAGCAAACTTTGGTCGAGTTGCGATGGTCCTGAAGTTCGTTGTTGCGAGACGCGACAACCGGCGGGCGAGACGCCCACCCTACCCGAGACCACTACACTCGACGGACTCATTTCGTCAGGCGCCGCGCATCCGGGAGACTTCCGGCAGGGTCAGGATTTTTTCCAGGATGTCGACCGGGTTCGCGGTTTTGATTTCTTCCACCGTGACGGCCCGGCTGAGATCGAAGCGGCCGGAGCGGGTCCGGCGCAATTCCTGTAAATGCGCGCCGCAGCCAAGGTCCTCCCCGATATCGTGGGCGTAGGTGCGGACGTAAAATCCCTTGCTGCACATGACGGTAAAATCGATCTCGGGCGCGGCGATGCGATCGATGCTGTAGCGATAGACGTGGACCAGGCGCGGTTCGCGCTCGACCGTCTTTCCTTGGCGCGCCAGCTTGTAGAGCGGCACCCCGCCCTGCTTGATCGCCGAGACCATGGGCGGCATCTGGTAAAAATCGCCGCGATATTTATCGAAGGCGGCTCGGACACTTTCCTCGGTCAATTGCGGGACTGGCCGCTCTTGCGTGACCTGCCCGGCCCGATCCTGGGTATCGGTGACTTTGCCTAACGAGAGCGTGCCGACGTATTCTTTGTCCTCGCTCATGAGCAAGTCCTGGATCTTGGTCCCGCGGCCGAGGGTAAGGATGAGCAGTCCGGTCGCGATCGGGTCGAGGGTGCCGCAGTGGCCGACTTTTTTGATCGAGAGTTGCCGCCTAACGAGCGCAACGACGTCGTGCGAGGTCATCCCGGGAGCTTTGTCGACGAGCAGGACGCCGTCGGGTGTGGCAGTGAGGGACACGATGGTTAACCCTTGATCGAAGCGACCGTCGCGACGGCAGCTGCGATCACTTTCTCCGAGGCTTCATCGAGCGGGCCCGGCATGCGGATACCGGCCGCCAGCTTGTGACCGCCGCCGTGGAAGCTGACGCAGATGGCACAGACATCGGCGCGCTCGTCCTTCGAGCGCATGCTGACCCGGACTTTGCCGCCTTCCAGTTCCTCGAAAAAGATGGCGATAATGACGCCCTGGATGGCGCGAAGATGATCGATCAATCCTTCGTTATCTTCCGGGATTACCCCGATCTCTTTCGCGGTCGCGAGCGGCAGGCTGAAGCTGGCCACTTTGCCGTCGGCGTCGAAACGCATCCGATCGAGAAGGACGCGGAGGAGTTCAATCCGCCGGCGCGGATAGCTCTCGTAGAGCTTTTGGCTCAGCTCGCCGACTTTGATTCCGCAGCGCACAACGTCGGCCGCGATTTCAAAGGTGCGGGCGGTGGTGTTCTGATATTGGAACGAACCGGTATCGGTCGAAATGGCGGCGAAGAGGTTTTCCGCGATGCCTTCGTCGAGCGGCAAATCCTGGCTCTGTAGCAGTTCGAACAAAATCTGCCCCGTGGCAGGAGCGATCGGGTCGATGTGCACGAGATCACCGTAACGCGGGTTGCTCGGGTGATGATCGATGTTGATCCAAAGCTTGGCCTGGCCAACGGCAGCGAGGCAATTGTCGCCGAGGCGCTGCCGGGTGGCGGTATCGAGCGCAAGCACGACATCAAAGTCTTCCGGTTCGTTAGGCGGCATCGAAACCAACTCGCCACCGGGGAGGAAGGAAAATTTCTCGAGCAATCCTTCTTCGTTCCAGACCTTGACCTTCTTGTCCAGCTTTTGCAGAGCGAGGCCCATCGCGATTTGGCTCCCAAGCGCGTCACCGTCGGGCCGGACATGGCTGATAACGACAAAGGTCTCGTGACTCCGCAGGGCTTCGGCGATTTGCGCGAAGGTCGCGTTCGTCTTGGGTGTAGCGGCGGCCGTGTCGGCCGCACTCGGAGCGGTAGTGGTGTTCATTCGTTTTCTTCGTTTTCGGAGGTGGACAAAGGTTCAGCTGGAGGCTGAATCTCCTGCAGAATCTCGAGCACGCGGTCGCCCCGCTCGATCGAATCATCGAGGTGGAAGACGAGATGCGGCGTGTACTTCAAGACCACGTGTTTCGAAAGGGCCGACTGGAGGGCGACGCGACTCGCTTCCAATTTCGGCAGCACTTCCTTGCGACCCTTCGAGCCGAGCACGCTGATGAAGACATGGGCCGACTTCAGGTCGGGCGTGACGTCGACCTGGTTCACGGTCACGAGCAGATTCTCGAAAGTGATCTCGCGTACGAGAAGGACACTCAGCTCCCGTTTCAGGAGTTCGTTCACGCGGAGCAATCGATGTTTCATAAGTGGAGGTCGGCTCAGCGCGGGCCCCGATTCAAATTCGCCAGGAGCCCGGCGTTACAGCTTCTGGGCGACCTGCTCGAGCTGGTAGCACTCGATGATGTCACCCACCTGGTATTCGTTGAAGTCGCCCAGCTTGATGCCGCACTCGAGGCCGACGCGCACTTCTTTTACGTCGTCCTGGAAACGGCGCAGGGTTGAGAGTCCGCCATCGTAAACTGGCTGGCGGCGACGGAGGACGCGGGCCCGCGCGGTGCGGCCGATGCGGCCGTCGGTGACGAGGCAGCCGGCGACAATTCCGCGGCTGAGCTGGAAAACCTGTTTCACTTCGGCATGACCGATGACGGTCTCGCGATGCTCCGGATCGAGCATTTCGGCCATCGCTTCTTTGATCTGGTCGATCAGCTCGTAAATGATGCTGTAAAGTTTGACCTGGACGCCTTCGCGCTTGGCCGCGTTCACCGCGTTGCTCTCGACTTTGATATTGAAGCCGACGACGACGGCGTTGGAAGCGCTGGCGAGGAGAATGTCGGACTCGGAGATCGGGCCGACCCCGGAGTGGATCATCTCGAGATCGATCTTCTTGCTCTGGATTTGGCCTAACGACGCCAGGAGCGCCTCGAGCGAGCCTTGGGCGTCGCACTTCAGGACCATGCGCAGGTATTTCTTTCCGTCGGCGGCTTCGAGCAGGCTTTCGAGGGTGGCGCGCTGCGGCACGCTCAGCTTTTCGGTGCGACGGGCGGCGAGCCGTTCCTCGCTCAAAACCTTGGTCGACTTTTCCGATTCCATGACGAGAAATTCGTCGCCCGCGTTGGGCAGTCCGGTAAAGCCAAGCACTTTCACCGGAGTGGAAGGCCCGGCGGATTTGATCGGCTTGCCCTGGTCGTCGACGAGCGACTTCACTTTGCCGCCGTAATCGCCGCAGATGAACGGCTCGCCCACTTTCAGCGTGCCCATTTGGACGATAACCGTCGCGGTCGGGCCGCGCCCGGCTTCGACCTGCGCTTCGATGACAGTACCGCGCGGGGTTGCGGTCGGCGACGCTTTCAGCTCCATCACTTCTGCCTGCACGACCATGTTCTCGAGCAGGTCATCGATGCCGGTGCCCTTAGTCGCCGAAACGGGAACCACGATGGTTTCGCCACCCCAATCCTCTGGGGTGAGTTCGTGTTCCTGAAGCTGTTGTTTGACACGGTCGAGGTTGGCCGAAGGCAAATCGATCTTGTTGACCGCAACCATGATTTTCACATGAGAAGCGGCTTTGGCGTGGTTGATCGCCTCGATTGTTTGCGGCATGAGACCGTCGTCCGCCGCGACGACCAGAACGACGATGTCGGTGACATTGGCACCGCGGGCACGCATGGCGGTGAAGGCCGCGTGACCGGGGGTGTCGAGGAAAGTGATATTGGTGCCTTTGTAATCGACCGAGTAAGCACCGATGTGCTGGGTAATGCCGCCTGCTTCGCCCGCCGCGACGCGCGTCTTGCGAATTGCATCCATGAGCGACGTCTTGCCGTGGTCGACGTGGCCCATGAAAGTGATGATCGGAGCGCGGAGCTTGAGCTCCTCTTCTTTCTCGATCACCGGGGGCGGCGGAGCGACCACGACTTCGACCTGCTTGTGGACGCCACCGCCTTTTTCGCGGCGCTCCATCTCGAAAGCGAAGCCGTGCTTGTCGCAAATCTTGGTCGCGACTTCCGGTTCCACGGTCAGGTTCGGATTGGCGAAAATGTTGAAATCATCCATCAGCTCCTTGATGAGCTGAAAATTCTTCACTCCGAGTTGCAGGGCCAAATCCTTGACGATGATCGGCGGCTTGATGTGAATGATCTTGCGGCCGTCTTCGGTCTCGGTCTCGAGATCGCCTACTTCTTCCGCTGGGGCCGGCTCCGCTGTGATCGGTGCTTCCTCGCGGACGGGCTCAGGCGCAGTCGGCGTGGCGCGGATGCGCGAAATCGGCGGGAGGAAAGTGCGCTTGACCCCATCGGTGGCGGGCGCGCGCTTGGGCTTGGCCGTCGGCTCATCGATCAACGAAACGCTTTCCACAACCGGTTTGGGAGCAGCTGCCGGTTCGGAGGCGGCCGGAGTCGCTGACTTCGCGGGCTGACGTTTGGCCGTGATCGGGGCAAAAGCGGACTTAGTAGCGGTCACGGCAGGCTTGGGCGGAGCGGCGGGTTTCGTCGGAGGGGCGGGCTGAGAAGGCGCCGCCGCAGTTGGTTTGGCCGAGGCTGACTCCGCCACCGGAGTCTCTTTACTCGGCTCCGCTTTGGCGGGCTTCGCCGCGGCGGTCTTGGAACGAGCAGTCGACGACTTAGCAGGGGCGGCGGTTTTGGCCGCCGTTTTCCGGACCGGCGCTTTGGCCGCCTTGGTCTTGGTCGTCGTTTTCGTTGGCATTAAAAATCCTTAAAATTTTGCTCATGGCCGTGAGCGGTTAGGCGAGGCCATTGTCAGGGTGAAACAGTTTCACGGTGCACCGCGTCGTAAATCTCGCGCGCCTTCTCTTCTTCCACACCGAGAATGTCGACGAGGTCCTGCATCTCAGCATCGCGCAGACCTTCGAGGTTGGTAAAGCCGGTTTTTACGAGCGTCATCGCCTGCTCTTCGGTGATGGGGAGCGCGGTTGAGAGCGTCTGGGCAGCGTGCGCCACCTTTTGTTCCACCGCGGTCGTGCTCGGCGCTTCCTTCTCGATATTGATCTCCCAGCCCGTCAGGCGACTCGTTAGGCGCGCGTTCTGGCCTTTCTTGCCGATCGCAAGCGAGAGCTGATCTTCATCGACCGAGATGGTCGCGCTCTTTTTCTCGATGTCGAAAACGAGGTTCTTCACCTTAGCCGGCTTGAGCGCTTCGAGGACGAACTCCTTCGGATCGGAACTCCAACGAATGATGTCGACCTTTTCGTTGTTCAGCTCGCGCACGATGTTTTTCACTCGCGAGCCGCGCATGCCGACGCAGGCGCCGACCGGATCGACCTTTGGATTATCGCTGAAGACCGCGATCTTCGTGCGGTAGCCGGCTTCGCGAGCGATGCCGCGAATCTCGACCGTGCCATCGGCGATTTCACTCACCTCCAGTTCGAAGAGGCGCCTAACGAAATTAGGATGACTGCGCGAAATGATGATCTCCGGTCCGCGCGCGCCGTTTTCCACCGCGACGACGTAGGCCCGCAGGCGATCGCCGACGTTGTAGTCTTCGACCACCACGCGCTCGCGCTGCGGCATGATCGCTTCAAATTTGCCGAGATCGAGGATGACGTCGGAACGATCGAAGCGCCGCACGGTGCCGCTCACGATTTCGCCCGCGCGATCCTTGAACTCCTCGTAGATCATTTCCTTTTCGACCTGGCGGATGCGCTGCATCATCGCCTGCTTGGCCGTCTGGGCCGCGATGCGGCCGAAATTTTTCGGGGTGACCTCGACCTCGACTGCTTCGCCGATCTGGGCGTCGGGCTTGATCCTGCGCGCTTTGTCGAGCGAGATTTCGTCCTGCGGATTGGTCACTTTTTCAGCCACCAAAAGGTTGGCCAGGGCGCGGATTTCGCCCGTCTTCGGGTCGATGTCGATATGCAGGTCGCGCGAGGCGCTGACACTTTTCTTGGAGGCCGAGAGGAGGGCGTTCGAGACCGCCTCGATCAGGATTTCGCGTTTGATTCCGCGCTCCCTCTCCAGGTAATCGAGCATGGCAATGAATTCGGCGTTCATAAAATTAGCGTCCGCCGACAAAAAAGAGTGGGACACCGGCTCCCACTCCAATCCACAACGGACTAGACGCAGAACTTACTTTTGGAGAGCGGCTTCGTCAAGCTGGGGTTGGGACGCTCGCATTCGTTTACTGGCGGATGATTAACCGCCGAGGACGCCGAGAGCGCAGAGTGGAAGAAGACGAATCTTTCTCTGCGCTCTCGGCGTCCTCTGCGGTTACAATCCGCCGATGTCGCAGACACGGGCTTTGATCCTAGTTCTAATCGTTTGGGGGGCCATCTATCTGCCGCGGCTCGGTTCGCTTGAAATCAAAAGCGAGGAGGGCCGGCGCATTCTTCCCGCCGTAACCATGCTCGAGACGGGCGACTACCTTATCCCGCAGGTCGGGAGCGAGCCGTATCTGCGGAAGCCGCCGCTGGTGAATTGGCTCGTGGCCGGTTCTTTCAAGGTCTTTGGGGCGCGTACCGAGTGGACGGCGCGATTGCCCTCTGTCCTCTGCGTGCTGGCGGTTGCGCTCGCCTTTGTCCTCATCGCGCGCAGCAGCCTCGGGCCAAATGGCGCGATCTTGGCGGCGCTCATGTGGCTGACGAATTTCGGGCTGCTCGAAAAAGGCCGCATGATCGAAATCGAAGCGCTCTATGTTTCGCTGACCGCGCTCGCCTTCATCTGCTGGCTGAGCTGGTGGCAAGAATGGCGCGGTTGGGCCTGGATTGCTGCCGGCATTTTCCTTGGGCTTGGCTTGCTCGCCAAAGGTCCGCTCAACCTCCTCTTCTTCTATGCCGTCGCGGTAGCGGTTCTCGCGCAGGCGCGGGCGCTGAGGCAGCTATGGAGTTGGTCGCACTTCGTCGGCGTCGTCCTCATGCTGGGGATTTTCGCGAGCTGGGCCGTTCCGTGTCTCGCGGCGATGCGCGATGCTGATGTCGGCCATGTCTGGTCGAGCCAATTCACCGGACGCGTGAGCGGCGACGATTTCAAATTCGCGAGTTGGATTCTGAACATCCCGCGCGGCCTCGGCTATCTCCTACCGTGGGCGCTGCTCCTGCCGTTCGCCCGCTTTGCGCTGCTGGAGAACGAAGCGGAGCGAAAGTTCTGCCGCGGGTTGTCGTTAGGCGTGGCGGTGCCGTTCGTGATCGTGAGTCTCGCGCCAGGCGCTCTCCCGCGTTACAACATGCCGCTTCTCGCGCCCGCGATCTGGCTGCTGGCGATCTTTCTCAAGGAGCACGCTCTCGTCTGGCCGAAACCGCTGCGAAAGCTCATCACCTCGACCGTGGTCGCGGTCGTGGTCGGGATGTTGATCTACACGCTGGCGCTCATTCCCTTCCTCCAGCGCCGGGCCAAGATCCGCCCCCTGGCGGCGCAGCTCGATCGCGCGATTCTCCCTAACGAAACGCTTTACGTGGTCGATCCCGATTACCAGCCATACCTCTTCTATGTCCGGCATCCGATCATTTACCTCGATCATTACTATGAGCTGCCGACCTTCGCGCGCTTCGTCCTCCTTCGGCCTCGCTCGGAAGCATCGATGACGGGAGCGCAGACGTGGAAAGGGCGGACGCATTCGCTGCTCCGGATCAAAGATTATCGCGGTCAACGCATGATCCTTTTGGAGGTCGATCCCTCCAAGGGGAGAGGCCCGGCGGATTGACTTTCGCGGAAAGCAAGATTCGTTAGCATGCTAACGAAAATGGCTTCCGTAACCCAATTCGATCTCGAAAAGATCGGGCAGTCCCTGGCCGGGACGGCCCGCACCTGGCGGAACAAGCTCGATCAACGTCTGCGGCCGCTCGGTCTGAGCCAGAGTAAATGGACGGCCTTGGTGCATCTGGCGGCGGCCGAGAGCACCCTCACCCAGCGCGAACTCGCCGCCCTCGTTGGGATCGAGGAGCCCACGCTTGCCGGCATTCTGCATCGGCTGCAAAGCGATGGCTGGATCGAGCGCAAAGAATCGGCCACCGATCGGCGCTGCAAGACAGTGCACTTGAGCCGGAACGCCAAGCCCGTGATCGAGAAAATTTATTCTACCGCCCGCGAGTTGCGCCATGAGCTGATCGCCGACATCCCGAGCGACGATTTGCAAACCTGCATGGCGGTCCTCTCTCGCATTCGCGAAAGGGCCGAAATTGTTTCGACGAATCCGCCCGGGGGCGGTCCGACAACAAAGCGCAATGGCAAGAACAAGGGCCGGGTGCTGCAACCGAATGGCGAATAGTATCAAAGCCCGAGTTTACATGTCTCTTTTCCACCCACGTTTTAGCAGCCTTATGCTTTGCCTGGCCTTCCTCGCCGTGGCCGGCTGTGGCAAGAAGGAAGCGGCCGGCCCGCCGCCGCGACCCGTCTCGGTCGCGAAAGTGATCACGCAGGATGTTCCGCTCTACCTCGATGAGATCGGCAACTGCGCCGCGTATGAAAGCGTCCAGGTGCAGGCCCAGGTCAGCGGCCAGATTATCGCGCGCCATTTTGAAGACGGCGCGGATGTCAAAAAAGGCGATCTACTTTTCACCATCGACCCGCGGCCGTACCAGGCCGCGCTGGATGCGGCCAAGGCAGACGCCTTCCTCGCCCAGGCCAACTTGAAACGGCAGGAGGAATTGAAAACCCAGGGCGTGACCGCGACGCAGGATCTCGATACCGCGAGAGCGAACGCGATGCGGACCGAGGCGGCCGTCGCCGCTGCCCAGACCAACTTCGATTACTCCTCCATCCGTTCGCCGATCAACGGGCGTATCGGCCTGCGCCAGGTCGATCTCGGCAATACCGTCAGTGCCGGGAGCACAAGCGCCGTCCTCGTCAGCATCGATAACCTCGACCCGATCTACACCGACTTCACCGTCGCCGAGCCCGACCTGCCGCTCGTTAGGCGTTACCTTGGCGAAGGCAATCTGAAAGTCATGACCGATGCGGAAGGCGACAATTTTCTGCCGCGCGAAGGCAAGCTTTACTTCCTCGCCAACACCTTGCAGCCCGGCACCGGCACGGTTCAGGCCCGCGCCGAAACGCCCAACCCCGATCATGCCCTCTGGCCCTCACAGTTTGTCCACGTCCGCCTCATCCTCGACACGCTCAAAGACGCCCGCCTCGTGCCTAACGGCGCCGTCCAGATCGGCCAGAAGGGGCCCTACGTCTTTGTGGTGAAATCCGATTCCACCCTCGATCTCCGGCCGGTGAAACCGGGGCAGACTCAGGGCGACATGAGAGTTATCACCGAAGGAGTGAAACCCGGCGAAACGGTCGTGGTGGCGGGCCAACTCCAGCTCGCGCCGGGCGCAAAGGTCGTCGTCAAGTCGGTCGAGCAATCTTCCCCAGCCGGAGGAGGCGGATCCGCGTCCGCCGCGCCCTAACGATGCCCCAGCTCGAAGACAACGGCCAGGACGGGAGCAACGGGGCGAAAAAAGGTATGGCGGCCCAGCGCGCCCAGGCCAAGGCCGGGTCCACGACCGCGGTCAAACTGGTCCAGTTCTCCTCCGGCCTTTCCCGCCCCTTCATTCAGCGGCCGGTCATGACGATGCTCCTGACCGCCTCGATCATCGTCTTCGGCATCCTCACTTACAATCAACTGGCGGTAAACGATCTACCGGCGGTCGATTATCCGATCATTCGCGTGCAGGCGAACTATCCGGGCGCGAATCCGGTCACGATGGCCAACACCATCGCCACGCCGCTGGAAAAGCAATTCACCCAGATTCCCGGGCTGGAGTTATCGACCAGCACCAGTTCCCAGGGCAACACCCAGATCACCCTGCAATTCGCGCTCAGCAAAGGGATCGACGCGGCCGCGACCGATGTGCAATCGGCTATCCAGAGCGCGACCGGCCAATTGCCTAACGATCTGCCGAGCCCGCCGACTTTTACCAAGACGAATCCGAACGATCAACCAGTCATGTACGTCGCCCTCACCAGCGACACCCTGACCGACGGCGAACTCTACCGTTACGGCACGACCGAGGTCTCGCAGCGGATCAACGTTTTGCCCGGCGTCTCCGAGGTCGCCATCTACGGCGTCAAGGGCGCCATCCGGATCAAGGTCGACCCGGGCGCGCTCGCGTCGCGCGACATGACTTTCGATCAACTGGCAACCGCGATTCGCAGCGGCACGTCCTATTCCGGGGCGGGTCAGTTCGATGGCAAAAATAAGTCGATCACGCTCCGGCCTAACGGGCAGGTGGAGGACGCGGAGGGTTATCGAAACCTGATCGTCAAACAGGGAAGCAACGGGTCGCCGGTCTATTTGCGCGACATCGCCAAGGTGGTCGACGGAGTGGAAAACGAACGCCTTTCCCGGCACTTTTTCGCGCGCGACTTCAAGCCGCCCGCGTCCGTCATCGTCTTCGCCGTTTCCCGGCAGGCGGGGGCAAATGCCGTCGCGGTCGCGAAATCGGTCCGCGCCTTGTTACCGCAGCTGCAAAAGGAATTGCCCGGTTCGATCCGTCTCATCCCGACCTTCGATCGCTCGCAATCGATCGTGAACTCGCTCCACGACGTCCAGTTCACCCTCGCCATCGCCTTCGTCCTCGTCATTTTCGTGATCTTCGTTTTCCTCGGCCGCGCCACCGACACGCTCATTCCGATCGTCGCCTTGCCCATGTCGTTTCTCATCACCTTCGTCGCGATGTGGGCGCTCGGTTACTCGGTCAATAATCTCACGCTTATGGCGATGACCCTCGCGATCGGCTTCCTCGTCGACGACGCCATCGTCTTCCTCGAGAATGTCGTTAGGCGAGCCGAGGCCGGCGAATCGATCTACCGCGCCACCCTTAACAGCGCGGGGGAAATTTCCTTCACCATTTTGTCGATGACCCTCTCGCTCGCGGCGGTTTTCATTCCGCTCGCTTTCATGCCGGGATTGTTAGGCCGGATCTTCCGCGAGTTCGCGATCACGATCATCGTCGCCATTTTTGCCTCCGGCCTGGTTTCTTTAACCCTGACCCCGCTGATGTGTTCGCGCATCCTGGCGGAGCGCGGTCCTAATCATCGCAAGACCTGGACGGAACGTTTCGTCAGCCGCTACTTCGATCCAATCCGCGATTTCTACGG
>JBKJNW010000238.1:0-7630 GCA_046593335.1 Chthoniobacterales bacterium
CGCCGCGAAGAAGTGGCGCGCGATTGGTTGCCGGAGGGCCCGGTCGTTGTCGGAATCACGGCCGGCGCTTCCTGCCCGAACAATCTCATCGAAGAGACGCTCATCCGGCTCTTCCAGCTCCGAGGGATTGGGGTCGAAGAGCTGCACGCTTCGACCGACTAGCCGCGCGTCAGGCGGCAACGTTTCGGCTTGTGGCCCGATCCTTCCTCATTCGCGCTGACGATGCGCCGGAGATCGCGCGCCTCGCGACCGGCCGGTCGCCGGGAGCGCTGGCCTAACGAGTCGAGCTGAGGTCAACGCGCCGCTCGCACTGCTTTCGAACTGCGCATCGCGGCCCGGAAGCCGCACGGCCTGGCCGCGATCCAGGCCGCAAATTTCGCGATCTCGGGATGGGCGCGCAATTTTTCGACGGTGTTGAATTCGCGTTCGAGTTGCTTTTCGCTCAAGAGCTGGTGCACCTGCGAGTGACAGGAGCGACAAAGACCGACCACCTCGCGCACCTCGCTCCGCGGGAAGTCGCGTTGGTTGCGCTTGTTGTGGTGCCGGGTGCGTGGGATGAGGTGGTGCCGGGTCAGGCGCTCCTCCCGTTCGCAAAGCGCGCAGCGTCCATCCATCGCACAACTTTGACGACGAAGCGCGCGCACTCAAGCCGCGCCAGCCGCGCAAAACCACCCGCAAACCCGAATTGCTTGTGTCATGCGCGCGATTTGGAAAGGCAGTATCAGCTTCGGCCTGGTTAACATTCCCGTCGCTCTTTACCCGGCGACGCGGCGAGAGGACCTCAAGTTCCGCCTCTTGCGCGACGGCGACCTGAGCCCGGTGAATTACAAACGGGTGGCGGAAAAGGACGGCAAGGAAGTGCCGTGGGAAAAGATCGTCAAAGGCTACGAATACGAGAAGGGGAAGTTCGTTGTCCTGAGCGAAAAAGATTTTCAGCGGGTCGACCTCGAAGCGACCCAGACGGTCGACATCCAGGATTTCGTCGACGTCGAGGAGATCGATCCGATGTATTTCTACAAACCCTACTATCTCGAGCCGCAAAAAGGCGGTGACAAGGCCTACGCTCTCCTTCGTGAGACCCTGGAGAAAACAAAAAAAGTGGGGATTGCCAAGGTCATCATCAAGACCCGGCAATATCTCGCCGGGGTGAAGCCGCTCAAGCACGTTCTTGTCCTCGAGCTGATGCATTTCGCCGAGGAACTGGCCGATGGCGAGAAGTTGAACGTCCCGAAAAATTCGTCCGAGCCGGGGAAGCGCGAAATCGAGATGGCGAAGGCGCTGGTCGAGAGTATGACCTCGGAGTGGGATCCGAAGAAATACAAGGATGATTACCGCGACGCCCTGATGGAAGTGATCGAGGAGAAAGTGGAATCGGGCGGCGAAGAAATCGAAGAGAAACCGAAAGCGAAGAGGGAGTCGTCCAAGGTCATCGACCTTGTTTCCATTCTGCAGGAGAGCCTGGCCAAGGCCGAGGGTGGGGGGAAGAAAAGGCGTCCCACGAAAAAGGCGAAGGCGAGCACGCGCAAAGCGGCCTGAGCAAGTCGAAACGGGGAATCGACCTGGCATTCGGCGGTGAGTTTCGGGCTTACCTTACGGCGCCAACGATCGCTTCCCAGCCTTGGAGGAGACGGTGTGAAGACCGCGGGCGTCCGTTAGGCAACTCGTTAGGCCAGATCGCGCAGCGCGGTCTCGACCGCGCCCGGAAGCTTGCGCGGACCATCGCCGCCGAGCTCGGCGTCGATTGTTTCGAGGCGGCGAATGAGATCGATCACCTCCCCCCGCGCCAGCGGTCCGCCCGCCGCCGCGCAGAAATGAGTGCGGCATCCGAACGGACGGTCGGCATAAATCCGGCACCGGCCCGATTGCGGCTCGAGCATTGGACAGGAACCGTCCGCAGGTGAGGGGAGTTTAGTCCGGCCGCTTGCCCGCCAGGCCCGCGCCGCCAGCGCCGCTTCGCCTTTCGTTAGGTAGGGGGTCAGCCCGGTGAGCTTGAACTGGCAGCATTCCGTCCGGCGCAGGCATTGCCGCTCGACCGGACGGGCGGCCAGCTCGGCATAGATCTGGCGCACGGCGGCGAGAGTGTCTGCTGCCGCGACCGAGGCGAGCTGTCGTTTCATTCTTAGGATGATGCCATAAGAACCGGATTGACGCGCTTTCTTCCACTCGCCACAAGCGCCCCCGAGGAAAAGATAATGTTTCCCCTCAGGGCCCCTGGCGGGCTGCGCTTTCCTGGCAGCGTTCTTCGTTGCCACTCTCTCGCTCGAAACGGCGACGGCCTGTGTTTGGCGCGTCACTAATGCGCCGGCGCCGTTTTACCTGGTCGGCACCCATTCACACCTTGAGCGGCCGCGATTATCCCACTTCCGAAAGCCAACGACCAGGCCTTGCATGATTCGAAACGCCTTTTCTTCGAGATCAGCCCGATCGATCCGGACGATAAATTTGGCAAGACGTTTGCCCGCGCCTCGGCCTATCCGGAAAAGGACGATATCCGACGCCATATCCACCCGCAGACCTGGGATTTTCTGTAGAAGCGATTTCGTCGCTCCAATTACCTCGGGAAAGGCTTTTACATGGCGGACCGTTACGTCAATGGGCTGCAGGAGCTCCGTCCCTGGGCGATTGCTTACTACGTCTGGGGAATTCGCGGTTACAACGACATCTATGGCGGGCTCGGGGTAGATAACCACCTGAGTTACCAGGCTGCGCGACTCGGCAAGGTACGCGGCGGGCTCGAGAGTGCCGAGGAGCACGCGACGGCTGGAAAAAGGGCGACCTCGGCCCGCTCGAGGCCGACCTGATACGGTCGCGTGACATGAACCTCGCTGGAGAGATGCGCCTCGTTCTGTTTTCAGGATCGGCGCGGGGCAAATTCTGAACGTTCGACTCCGTTCGGGCGTCTCACTTGGGGTTTCCCTTCGGGAACGTCGCCGGGCGCTCCAGATTTGCCATCGCGGGGCGCAACGCCTATCGCAGGTACTTATTCTTATGATCAAAGCCGTCCTTTGCACCACCCTCAGCCTGCTCTGCGCCGCTTCTCTGCGCGCTCAATCCGAGCCGAGCGCTTCACCTGCCGCCGCGACGGCCGCGCATGACGCCGCCAATCCCGCCACTGCGCAGAATCCGCCGCCCATCGTCGCTACCCCGCCGGCCGCTCCTCCGGTCGAAGGGGAAAGGGCGCCGGCAAAAAATCCGCCGCCGATCGACCCCAAAAATATCGATACCTCGGTCAAGCCGCAGGATGACTTCTACAAGTTTGCCAATGGCAATTGGCTCAAGAACAACCCGATCCCGCCGGAGTATTCGCGCTGGGGCAGTTTCAATGAGTTGATCGAGAAAAATAACGACGCTCTGCACCAGATCGCCGAGCAGGCGTCCCAGCTTTCCGAGAAATCGGGCCAGTCCAAGATAGAGAAAGCCGCCGCGAGCGAGATGCAGAAAGTCGGCGACTTTTACGCCAGCGGCATGAACGAAACGCAGATCAACTCCGCCCGGCTTCTGCCCTTGAAGGGCGAACTAACGCGGATCGACTCGATCAACGATCTCTCCGCGCTCAGCAAAACGATCGGCCGCCTTCATGGCCTCGGGATCGGCGCTCTCTTCGGCTTCACCTCCGTCCAGGACGACAAGGAAAGCACGAGGGTCATTGCCCAGGCATTCCAGGGCGGGCTCGGTTTACCCGATCGCGATTACTACACCAAGGATGACGCCGCTTCGAAAAAGATCCGGGAAGAATACGTCGCTCACGTGACGAAGATGTTTAGCCTCCTTGGCGATAAGCCGGACGCCGCCGCCGCCCACGCTAAGACGGTGATGGAGATCGAGACTGCTCTGGCCAAGCCCGCCCGCACCCGCGTCGAGCTGCGCGACCCGCAAAAGAACTACAACAAGATGTCGCAAGCCGAGCTGCAAAAGCTCATGCCCGATTTCAAATGGAACGACTACTTCCAGGTCCTCGGCCTGCCTGTGCCGGGTGCGATCAATGTTGGCCAGCCTGATTTCTTCAAGGCCGCCAACGATGCGGTAAAAAACGTCTCCCTCGCTGACTGGAAGACTTACCTCCGCTGGCACCTCATCCACGACACCGCCTCGGCCCTTGGTCAGGATTTTGTGGACGAAAACTTCGCCTTTTTCGGCAAGACCCTGAGTGGAACGGAGAAACTAAAGCCACGTTGGAAGCGCGTCGTCTCCACGATCGACAACGAGATCGGCGAAGCCCTCGGCAAACTCTATGTCGCGGAGAATTTCCCGCCCGAGGCGAAGCAGCGCGCGCTCGAGATGGTGAATAATCTTAAGGAAGCCTTGGCCGACCGGATCAAATCAAATGACTGGATGGATGAGCCGACGAAACAGGAGGCGCTCAAGAAGCTCGCCGCCTTCTCGGTCAAGATCGGTTACCCCGATAAGTGGCGCGATTATTCCGCCCTTAAGATCGATCGTGGTCCCTATGTCTTTAACGTGTTGCGGAGCGATCAGTTTGAAGTCGCGCGAGAAATGAAAAAAATCGGCAAACCGGTCGATCGCGACGAATGGGAGCTGAGCCCGCCGACGGTGAACGCCTATTATCACCCGAACCTGAATGAGATCGTTTTCCCGGCCGGCATTTTGCAGACGCCCTTCTTCAACCCCGATGCCGATGACGCGGTAAATTACGGAGGCATCGGCGCAGTCATCGGCCATGAGATGACGCATGGCTTCGATGACCAGGGCCGGCAATACGATGCGGTAGGCAACTTGCGCGACTGGTGGAGCCCGGCTTCGGCCAAAGCCTACAACGAACGGGCCAAGGCGATCATCGATCAATACGCCGCCTACGAGCCGCTCCCCGGCCAGCACATCAATGGCGAGCTCACCCAGGGCGAAAACATCGCGGACATTGGCGGGCTCAAGATTGCCTACGCCGCTTTCCAGAAAGCGATGGCGAAACATCCGGAAGAAGCGAACAAGAAGATCGATGGCTATACCCCCGACCAGCGTTTCTTTCTTGCCTGGGCGCAGATCTGGCGCGCGAATCAGCGCGAACAGGAGACGATGTTGCGTCTCAACACCGACCCGCATTCCCCGGGCCGCTTCCGTTCCAATGGCCCGGTCAGTAACATGCCGGAATTTCAGAAAGCCTTTAACCTGCCGGATAACAGTCCCATGGTTCGCCCGGCCAAGGATCGCGCCAACATCTGGTGACCCGCGCCTGCAAGCTCTCCGCTAGGGAGGCAAAAAGCGGCACTTACTTTGCGCCCGACGGAGGACTTAGCGTAAAGCTGAAATACTTGAAACGATGTAATGCGGCCCTCAAAACTAAGCTTCCACTTATTTCCACCCCGAACGCTTTCGGGCCGAGGGGGCCGTTCCTGCCCGCTCTTTGAAACCTAGCCTTCCATAAAGATGAGCCATGCCACGGCTATAACTTATCACATTCCACTTCCGATGGTCGGGCCGGGCAGTGCTCTCGGATCAAGCCTTAGCGTCCGGGATGGTAGGAGTTTTGTCCGCCCGGTGTTCACATTTTACCTTTCAGCCGAGTTTTAAGCCGCTACGATCCGGCGCATGCGTTCATCCATCTACATCCTTCTGCTCGTCGCGGGGAGCATCAGCCGCTCCATCGCGCAAACGTCGCCCACGCCCCCGCCCGCGCCGGCCCCGGTTACACTTCGCGGACTTCTCTTGTCCCAACTTCATAGCACTCATGATAAAGCGGAATGGTTCACGCCGATGAAGGCCGCGGTCGCCGGGCTCACGTCTGAGCAGGCAAAATGGGTGCCGCAAAATACCAAGGGCAAGCTAGACCCGAAGGCGAATCACTCGGCCGGGATGCTGGCTTATCATCTCGTCTTCTGGAACGAGAATGCGTTGGCGCGTTTGCGTGGGGAAAAGCCTGCGGATCCCGGCAGCAACGACGAAACCTTTAATGATTTCGATGCGGCGCATTGGGACGACATCGTGCAGCGGCTCGATCGGGTGATGCAAAACCTGGAAGCCGAGGTCGAGAAAATGCCGGAAGACAAGTTGGCCAAAGCGGCGTCGACTATCTCTCACATCAGCACACACAACGCCTATCACACCGGGCAGATTCTTTACGTGCGCAAGTTGCAGGGCTCCTGGAATCCCGAGAACGGCGTGAAGTAGGCGAACGCGAACCAGTGGCAGTCTAAAGCTACTCCCGCCGTGGCAGGCAGGAGTCGCCGGATAAGATCAACGTCGAGTATGATCCGGGTGATTCTTGCCGGTTTCCCTCGATCTGCCGTGAAGACTGCCTTAGGGATGTCGCGAATAAGAAACGGATAACTCTTGCTCACTCGACTTCTTCGCAGATTGCGCCGACCGCCGCCGGGATTGCAGCCGAATCCGTTGCTGGCGACCGCCTTTCGACAATCCATCTGCGAATATTTTTGCGCCCTGGACGGAGCGGGGATCGCGCGGGCGCTGGCGGAGCATCTACCTCCAAGCTCCAGCGTGTCCGTGGCCTTCGAGACGGCGGCGGTGCGGCATCCGATGAGCTGCGTCTGGTCGCTGACGAAGGAGCGCGGTTCTCATTTCATCTTTCCCATCCTGCAACCCGGGCAGTTGCTCGAGGTGGTGGTGGAACGCTGGCTCTCGCTCTTTGAGCTGTTTCTCTCCGCGGCACGACCGGGCGCAGATGAAGGCGCGACGGTAATAAGTTTCAATGATCTCGCGGCCGAACCTGGCCTGGCCTTTTGTGGAAACGCCCCGGAGCACATATTGCTGCCCGATTTTGCTTTCCTGCAATCGCGCGGCTACGGCGAAGCGCGGCAATATTTTGCCCGCAGTCAGCCAAGGTGGGAGAAGCGATCGGCGCGGGTCTTCTGGCGAGGCAGCTCGGTCGGGCAAAAGCATAATCCGATCCTGGAAATGCCGCGCGCGCGCCTTTGCCTGCTGGCGCAGAGAATGGGCGACGAGTGGGGCGATATCGGTCTGGCTGCGCTCTTCCATATCTCGGAGGCGGACGCGAATGAGTTACGAGATCGACAGCTGTTGAAAGAGAAGGTGCGATGGAAAGAGCTAAGCAGTTATCGCTTTCACGTCGACATCGATGGTCATGCCTCTTCTTTCAGCGGCTTGTTTCGGAAGCTGCTCTCGGGCGGTTTGGTGCTAAAGGTGCAATCTCCTGAAGGCTGCAGACAATGGTATAACGACCAGCTTCTTGCCGGAGTGAATTTCGTGCCGGTCAGCTCCGATCTAAGCGACTTGGTCGACATCGTGAGCTATTACCGTGATCGCCCGCGCCTGGCTGAGAGCATCGCGCAGCGCGGTCGAGAGCTCGCACTCTCTCTGACTTATGAGAAGGAATTTGCCTTTGCCTTGGGGCAAGTGAATCGAGCTTTTGCCACAGCGAATCCATGAGCTTTGGACTGGTGCTTGAATCTGATCGGGCGATCAGGATGTCGGCTGGTCAGCCCGCGGCAGGACGAGCTGGAACTCGGTCGATTTTGCATCGGAATGGACGAGCTGGACATCGCCGCCATGGGCGCGCGCGATCTCCCGCGCGATGCTCAGGCCGAGCCCGTGCCCGGGCGTTTCGTTGCTGTGGGACGAATCGCCGCGGTAGAACCGATCAAAGATGTGCGCAGCGGCGTCCGGCGCGAGACCGGGGCCCGTGTTGCCTATTCTCAGG
>JBKJNW010000084.1:0-2500 GCA_046593335.1 Chthoniobacterales bacterium
CAGGCTGGAAGCCTAACTTCCGAACTGGTCTTCCTTGTTTTTGAAGAGCACGTTGAAGGTCGTGAGCGAGCCGTAGCAGCGGGTGATGTATTGCTGGAGATCGAACTTGTCGGCGTCACTCAGCTTGTCGTTCGAGTTCACCTTCTGCTCGAGGACGCGGAGGTTGTTTCGAATCATCACGATCTTGTGAAAGAAAGTTTCGAGCGGCACCTCTTTTGGTTGCAACGATTCATCGGCTGACTTCAAGACAACCGTGCCGCGCTGCCAGCGGGTGGCCAGGCCTTCGACCAGTTGATCGGCTTTCTCGAGGCCGAGCGCAGCCACCATCGCCTGTGCCGTCTCGCGGATGAGCGCGGACAACGGCATTTGCATTTCCGTTAGGCTGGCGGTCGCCTCGGCCACGGTCAGCTCGCTCGTCGCGGGATCGACCGTCCGCGGCGCGTCGTCGAAGGTGATGTCGGCCGTGTGTTCGGTCAGCGCTTTGATCGTCCCCTGGCCGTAGCGCGGATGACGGACCTGCATTCCGATATGGAGATTTTGAATTGGAATTCCCATGGCGTCTGCAAAGTCCGGCGCGCCGCGCCGCGCGCAACCGCAAAACAAAGTTGAATCCAAAATCCGCCCGGGCTGCATCTCACTGGCGATGATTCAGGACTTTCGTTTCGCTATCCGGCAGCTGATGAAGGCGCCGGGCTTTACCGCCATCGCGGTTCTTACACTCGCCATCGCCATCGGGGTGAACTCCGCCATCTTTGCCCTCGTCAACGGTGTCATCCTGCGCCCGGTGGTGCCGTTGCGGCCGGCGGAAGTGGTGAATATTTTCACCGCGCGCGAGGGCGCGGCGCACGATTACCGGCCTTTTACCTACAACGAATTTACCGTCCTGCGCGAGGGCAACGACGTTTTCGCGGAGGTGGCCGCGATGCAATTCGCCCTCGCCGGGATCGGACGCGATGGGGCGATGCGGCGGAGTTTTGTTTTCCTGACGTCGTCGAACTACTTCGCGCTCATGGGCGTGAAGCCGGCGTTCGGACGTTTCTACGATGAGGCGGAAGGCCGGCCCGACGCCAGCATCCCGGTCGCGGTCGCGAGCTATCCCTACTGGAAAAAGCTCGGTGGCCGCGCTGATCTGATCGGAAAACCGCTGACCATAAACGGCGCGACTTACACCTTGATCGGAGTGGCGCCGGAGCATTTTTCGGGTGCGAGCGCGCTCCTCGCTCCGGATCTTTGGCTGCCGCTGGGCGTTTACACGAAGCTCGGTTCGGCCTTTAGCGACACGAGCGGGAAGCTGCCGCTGACTTCACCCAAGAATTACACCCTCAACCTCGTCGCGCGGATGAAATCCGGCCTAACGATTGAGGCAACGAAAGCGCGTCTGCCGGCGCTGGCGAAACGGCTGACCGCGATCCAGCCATCAGACGCGACTGGTGCGCGAGAATTGCAAATCCAGACGCCTTCGCGCTTCAGCATCAGCACGACGCCGTCGGATGATGGCCCGATGGGACTGATCGGAGTCCTCCTCCTCGCGATGGCGGCAGCGGTTCTTTTTATCGCCTGCCTCAACCTGGCCAACATGCTCCTGGCCCGCGGGGCGAACCGGGCGAAGGAGATCGCGCTCCGCCTTGCGCTGGGCGCGAGCCGCTGGCGGATCGTGCGTCAACTGCTTTGCGAAGGCCTCTTCCTCGCTCTGCTTGGAGGCGCGCTTGGTTTGTTAATCAGCTACTGGAGCAACGATCTCCTCCTGGGCTCGTTAGGCAGCCTCTTTGGCTCGCTCAATTTCTCTATCGTGGTCGCGCTCCGGCCGGATGCGACGGTCTTCGCGGTCACCTTCCTCATTTGCCTCCTCGCCACTTTGCTCTTCAGCCTCGGGCCGGCGCTGAAAGCTTCGCGCGCCGATCTGGTGAATGCTTTGAAGCAGCAGGTCGGGGAACCGGCGCATGTCGGGCGGCTGAATCGCTTCTTTGCGCCGCGGCACCTCCTCGTGATGACGCAGATCGCGCTCTCCTTCACTCTGCTTTTTAGCGCCGGCCTGTTTTTTCGGGCCGCGCTCAAGGCTGGGGCGTTGAACCCGGGCTTTGATCGCAGAGGAGCGCTCTCTGCGGAGATGGATTTCACTCTCGGCAACGAAGATGAAGAAGCGGCGCGGCGGACGATGTTTGCCGCCGTCCATCGGGTGCGGACGCTGCCGGGAGTCAAAGCAGCCGTGCTTACGACCATGCTGCCCTACGGCAACCTAACGAACGCGCGGCGAGTCATGCGGCTGGATGAATCAGTGGTGGCGAAGAGCGATCCGAACGCGCCGGAACCGGGCGCGAGTGGCCTCTTCACCGCCGTTACCCCAGGATGGTTCGAGGCCATCGGAGTGCGACTCCTGCGCGGACGCGATTTCACCGAGACGGAAACGGAGCAGAAAGATTCGCCCCCGGTTCTAATCATCGATGAGATGTTGGCGAAGAAGCTTTTCCCGAAGGGCGACGCCCTCGGGCAGCATCTGCGC
>JBKJNW010000115.1:0-11647 GCA_046593335.1 Chthoniobacterales bacterium
CGTCTTTACTCCGTTCGCCGCCGCCCAGGTCGTGCTCACCCAGCATCAGAAAAATCTCGGCGCGCTCGTGATCGATATCGGCGGCGGCACGACCGATTACATTCTCTACGTCGACGGAGCGGTGAAACAGAGCGGCGTCCTCGCGGTCGGCGGCGATCACATTACGAACGACATCTCGATGGGCCTGCGCATCCCGATGACCCGCGCGGAAAAACTCAAGATCGACGAGGGCAGCACGGTCCTGGGAAATTGTCTCCCGGGCGAGACGGTCCTGCTCAAGGACGACTCCGGTTTCGCCGGGAAAGAAGTGGAGCGCGAAACCCTGAACACGATCATTCACATGCGGCTGCGCGAGACCTTTGAACTTCTGAAGCGCCGGCTGGAGAACGAGCCGTATCTGGATTACCTGGGCGAAGGCATCTTCATCACCGGTGGCTGCAGCCAGCTGAACGGAATCGACAATCTGGCAGAGGACGTCTTCGGCCTGCCCGCCCGCGCTTCCCACGCCCGGACCATGTCTGGCCTAACGAGCGCCTTTGAAAACCCGCAGTTCGCCACCGCCATCGGCCTGATCAAATACGCCCAGGCGGTGCAGGGCGAGCGCCAGCCGCGGACCGGGATTCGCGGGATTTTCGGCAAACTTTTCCAGGGAATGCGCTAAGGCATCCCAGACCTGCCTAACCAAAAGCAAAAACCATGATCCAACTCAGCCGTAACTACAGCCTGCCGGAAAAAAAGGAGGACGACCTCGCGATTAAAATAATCGGAGTCGGCGGCGCGGGCGCCAACGCGCTCGACCGCATCGTGCTCGACGGGATGGAGCACGCCGAAATGATTGCGGTCAACACCGACGTCCAGTCTCTGGCCAGCTCGGTCGCGACGCAGAAAGTGCAGATCGGCGAAGAAGTGACGCGCGGTCTCGGTGCGGGGGGCGATCCGGAGCTGGGCTACAACGCCGCCCGGGAATCCGCTGGCGAATTGCGCGAAGCGATGAAAGGGGCGCGAATGGTTTTCGTCTGTGCCGGACTCGGCGGCGGGACCGGCTCGGGCGCGGCGCCGCTGGTGGCGGAAATGGCGCACGAGAGCGGCGCGCTGGTCCTGGCCTTCGCCACTTTGCCTTTTGCTTTCGAGGGAAAACGCCGCACCGCCCAGGCGATGGAGGCGTTGCAGGAATTGCAGCGCGTGGCCGATGCCGTGGTCTGTTTCGAGAACGACCGGATGGGCGACATCGTCTTGCCCAAGGCGGGCATTCACCAGGCTTTCGCCGTCGCTGACACCACCATCAGCCAGAGCGTGCGCGCGATCGTCAACGTCGTTAGGCGGCCGGGCCTGATCCGGATCGGATTCGACGAACTCATCTCCGCTTTGCGCAGCCAGAACAGCCGCTGCCTTTTCGGTTTCGGGGAATCGGACAGCGACAACCGGGCGCACGAAGCGCTCGCTCTGGCGTTGAAAAATCCGCTCATGAACCGCGGCAAAATGCTGACCGACGCGCGCGCCGTGCTGGTGCAGATCTCCGGCGGCCCGGGCATGACCCTGACCGAGGTCGAGATCGTGATGCAGGAATTGAACCGGCACGTCGAGGACCACACCCAGATTCTTTTTGGGACCTCGGTCGACGGAAAAATGGGCAACCGCATGAGCGTGACCTTGATCAGCTCGCTCTCGGCCGATGGAATCGTGCCGGCGGCGGCACCGATGCGGACAATCAAGAAACCGGAACCGAAGGCCCCGCCAACGGTGGTAGAAACTGAGCCGGCGTTTGAATCGGAAGCGACTTTTGCCGCGGAACCCGAGCCGGTTCCGCTCGCGACCGAGTATGCTGTCCCGGCCGCGCCGCCGGTGAAGGCAAGTTTCTTCCACGATACGGCGGCCGAGCCGATGCCGGAGGAAATCTCTGAAGCCACGGTGGAGGAAGAGGAGGCGGCACCGGTGGCTCAGATCCCGCCGCCCTCACCCGTGCGCAGGTTGAGGAAGCCGGCGCCAGACACCGCGCCGGAACCTGCGCCCGCACCCGCACCAGCGCCGGTGAAGACAGACAAATTCGTACATGCCCGCCAGGAAGTGATGCAGTTCGAACCGGTCACGCGCGGACGCTTCGAGAAGAGCGAACCGACGATCGTCGAAGGCCAGGACCTCGACGTGCCGACCTTCCTGCGCAAAAACGTGCGGGTGAAGTAGGCGGCCGAAGCCGCGCCATCGCAGATGCCGGTGGAATAATTCTCCATCCGTCGCACTCTGATCTAAAACCATGCAAAAACTCTTTCTCTTGCTCGCGCTCTGCGGCCTCGCCCTCACGGCTCAGGCCGAAAATAAAACCGCAGTCTTCGCCGGCGGATGTTTCTGGTGCATGCAGGAGCCCTTCGATCACGTCAAAGGGGTGACCAAAACCGTCGTCGGCTATAGCGGCGGCGAGAAGGAAAACGCGGACTACACCGCCGTCTCTGCGCACAAGACCCAACACCGGGAGGCGATCGAGCTGACCTACGATCCGGCGCAAATTTCCTACGCGCAGCTGCTCGATGTTTTCTGGCGCAACATCAATCCGACGCAGGCCTACGGCCAGTTCCACGACATCGGTCTCTCCTACCAGGCCGCGATCTATTACGGCAACGAAGAGGAGAAACAAATCGCCGAAGCGTCCAAGGAAAAGCTGGCGAAATCAGGCCGCTTCGATCAGCCGATCGTGACCGAAATCCTGCCGGCCAAACCTTTTTATCCGGCGGAAGATTATCACCAGAAGTATTACGAGAAAAACCCCGCCGCCTACGAAGCCTACCATGTCGGCTCCGGCCGGGTCAGCTATCTGGCGAAAATCTGGGGCAAGTAATCGTCGCGGCGGTTTCGCCTAACGATCGACTTTCTCGCTCGCGACGACGCGCCCGCTGACCGCGTTGACCTGCACCGTCGCCTGCCGTTTGCCCTGCGCGATCTCGATCACCCAGATTTTCTTGCCCTCGACCGTCTCGAGTTTGGCGGCCGTGACCCGGGCGCCTTTGTGCTGCCGCAGCGCGATGTGCTCGGCTTCATTTTTGGTGATTTTCGTTCCGGGCTCTTTCACCAGCGGGTTCGCGCAAACCAGGGAAAGACCGAGGAAAAGCGAGAACGCGGAAAGAGAAATGATTTTCATCCCGTCACCAAGCCGTCTTCGCGGGAACTTTTCAAGCAAAACTGCGCGGACCCGGATCGTGCGAGCGTTTCAGCCTTGGGAACGAACGGTATGAATTCACTTCTTTTCGTCCGGAAAATGGGCTCGCCCACTTTACGCCGGACCATGGCACATCCGCTGCTTAAAAGAATGGTGCGAGCTGGGAAGTCACTACTGCAATCCAAAATAATTACGTTACGTTCCCTAAAGCCTTCGCGGCGCGGTCAGCAATGACCGCGCTTTTTTTTGCCTGTGCGCGGGGACAGGCGGGATGGAACTCCCGCGCGGTTTAAAACCTATAAAGCTCTGACTTTTTCGGTTCGATGAACTCGGCCTGCGCGACGGTCAGTTCCTCCTTCAGCGCCTTCGAGAGTCCGGTGGCGAGCGCGGCCGCGATCGCTTTCGGCTCGCGGGTGTAGGTCGGGATGGGAAAGGAGCCGCCATTGCGGTCGTAGCCGTAAATCGTCCCGGCTGTTTCCCAGACACAATACGCGTGGCCGGCCGGGTGATCCTTGTAACGGACGAGCAGGATCTTCGCCCAGAAATTTGGCTCCAGACTGTGCTGGGTCTCGACCGCCGCGAGATAATTGCAGGCGGAAATGACGCAGCCATTGAGGACAACGAGGTCGTTCTCGCTCGGAACCAGGATCACCCTCTGCGGCTGGCAGGATCCAAGGGAAAAAGCGGCCAGGAGCGCGAGCAGAGGCTGCGAGGACCGGGCGGTAAAGGATTTACTCATTTGTATCGGATTTATGGTGGTTATAGCACTTTGCCCGAGCGTTTGGGAAGGAGTTGTTTCGTTTCCGGCCAAAGTTCGTCCCGCCTCGTGGAAGGGTTCGACCATTCCACGTGGCCCGCGGTTCAATCGCCCGCCTTTCTCTTGGTATTCGTCGCTCGCTCTTTTTCGGGTTCAAACTTTTCCTGCGTAGCGATGAAACGTTTTGCTGCGCGGCTCGCGGGCTCCCCGGCCCGTCCTATCCCTTGACATCTCCCGCGCCCGGCGGGTACTTCGCACCTGCCCGTGAAGTCACCTTTTTTCCTTCGTCCGCCGTTCCTTGCGCTGGCCACTGCTGCCGCTGCACTCCTGCTCGGCGCCGGTTGTAACCGGAGCGACGAGCGGATCACGGTCTATCGGATTCCGAAGGAAACGACCACTCCCAGCATGCCGCCACAGGCTGGCCCGCAGAGCGCCGCGCCCGCCGCAGTGCATTGGACCGCGCCCGCCGGATGGGCGGAGCAGCCGGCGTCCGGTTTCCGCAAGGGAAGCTATCTCGTGACGGACGCGGATGGAAAAAAGGCGGACGTCTCGGTCATTTCCTTTCCGGAAGCGGCCGGCGGGTTGCTCGCCAATGTGAATCGCTGGCGCGATCAACTGAAGCTGCCTCCGATCACCAATGTGGTAGAGGCCGGGACTCCGATGGAAGTGGCCGGGCGTGACCTGTTTTTTATCGAGCTGGTAAGCGAAGCGCCGATCTCGCCCGATGGCTCGAAGTCGCGCATTCTGGGCGGAATCTTTCCCGCCGGCGCCGAAACCTGGTTTTTCAAAATGATCGGGCCGGATGCGCTGGTCGCATCGCAGCGGGAAACGTTCAAACAATTCCTCCAGAGCGTGCACCCGGCGGAGGGCGAGGCAGCCGCGGGGTCCGCTCACCCGCCGATGGGCGCGAATTCTGGCGGGTCCAATACCAACGCCCCGACTCCGCCGCCGATCGAGGCCGCGCCGGGCGCGTCGGTGCAGTACACGCTCCCGCCCGGCTGGCAGACCAAGCCGCTCTCGCCCATGCGCCTGGCCAGTTTCAAAGCGACCGCGCCTAACGGAAAGGAAACGGATATCTCGGTCGTGGCCCTGCCCGGAATCGCCGGGGGCGACCTGCAAAATGTAAATCGCTGGCGCGGCCAGGTGCAGCTCGCACCGATCGATGAGGAGACGCTGGTGAAAAGCGCGGAGCACGTCCGAGCAAACGGCCATGATTTTCTCCTCGTCGACCTGGTAAGCGAGCAGCCGATCAAGGGCGAGAAGCAACGCATCCTGGCTGCAATCCTGGATGAGGCCGGCCAATCCTGGTTCATCAAAATGACGGGCGAAGATGCCGCCATCGCTTCGCAAAAAAGTGCCTTCACCGATTTCCTGCGCGGATTAAAAATCCCCTAACGAGTCATGTCCGAAGCCGTCGTCCGTCCATTTCCGCTCCGATCTCCGCTCCGGATCCTATCTTCGCTCCGCCTCACGGTGGTCTGCCTCGGGCTCGGGATGCTGCTCATTTTTCTCGGCACGCTCGCGCAGGTCCACCTCGGGATTCACGCGGTCCAGGCGCGCTATTTCCAAAGTCTACTCATCTTCTGGTCGCCTCCGGGAGCGAGCTGGAAGATTCCCGTTCTGCCCGGCGGTTATCTGCTCGGGATCGTGCTGCTCGTGAACCTGGTCGCAGCGCACGCAGTGCGCTTTCAGTTAACGAAAAAGAAGATCGGAATCATCCTCCTGCATTTTGGCGTCATCCTCCTCCTCATTGGGCAGCTTCTGACCGGGCTCTTCGCGCGCGAAACGCAGATGCGAATCGATGAAGGCCAGACCAGCGGTTACTCGGAAGCGCCGCGCGAAGTGGAGCTGGCGGTGATCGATAAAACCGATCCTAATTTCGACCAGGTCGTCGCAATCCCCGAGGCCGTCCTGGCGCGCGACGAAACGATTCAAAATCCGACACTGCCGTTCACCCTTAAGATCCGGCAGTTCATGGGCAACACCCACCTCGCGATGCGCTCCCAGGCTCCGCAGGGGCCGCCTTCGCTCGCCACCACCGGATTCGGGCCCAACATCGTGGTCGAGGAAGCGCCGCGCACGGTGAAGGATGACGAGCGCGACCTGAGCGCGGCCTACGTCGAAGTGAACGGCGTCCAGGGTTTGTTAGGCACGTGGCTTATCTCGAACGCCATCCCCGACGCGCAACCGCTCACGATCAATGGGCGGACCTACGAACTGGTCATGCGGCAGCGGCGTTTCTACAAACAATTCGCGCTCACCCTGCTCGATTTCACGCACGATCAATACGCCGGGACCGATATTCCTAAAAATTTTTCAAGCCGGGTGCGGTTGGTCGATCTGGAGCGGAACGAAAACCGCGAAGTCCTCATCTCGATGAACGACCCGCTGCGCTATCGCGGCTTCACCTTTTACCAGTCGGGTTTCGACAACAACGACAAGACGACGATTCTGCAGGTGGTGAAAAACCCGGCGATGCTCCTGCCTTACATTGCCTGCGGCCTGGTCGCGGCCGGCTTGCTCGCGCAGTTTTCGATGCATCTTTTCGGATTCGTGAGAAAGAGGGCGCGATGAAAAAGCGGCGGCGCTGGATTCTCTGGCTCGTCCTGGCGGCGGCGCTCCTCTATGTCGTGGCACCGCTGTTTCAACAGGATCGACGAGGCGGTTTTGCGATGGATAAATTCGGCCGCGTCCCGGTCCTCCTGAACGGCCGGATCAAGCCGCTCGATACCGTCGCGCGCAATTCGCTCCTCATCATTCACGGCAAACAAACTCTCGCCGCCGCGGACGGCGCAATGACGCCAATGGACTGGCTGGCCGAAGTGATGATGAAGCCGGAGCTGGCCGATCAGCGAAAGATTTTCGTTATCCGCAATGCCGACACTTTGGCCGCGCTCGGCTGGCAGCCGAAGGGGGAAAAGTATTTTTCCTTTAGCGAATTTGTCCCACACCTGCAGGAAATCGAGCAGAAGGCCGGCCTCGCGCAGAAGGTGGAGGCGCAACTGCGCTCGCCGTTCCAGCGCGACATCATCAAGCATTTTGAACGGCTGACGCTGTACCACCGGCTCTCGAACAGCCTCGAAGTCAAAGGCACGGTCAATTTCAAAAGTCAGATCGACGACTTGGTGCAAAACATTCGCCCGTCTCCTGTGCCGATGAACAGCGGCATCTCGGCCGAGGCGTTGCAAAACCTCGGATTTCTCGCCGAGACCGGTTATTTTTTCCCGATCCCGCCTTTCCCGCCTAACGACGACCCGTTGCAGTGGCGGAAGATGGGCGAGAGCCTGCTCACGTTCCTGACCAACGGGAAGTTGCATCCCGCGGTCGGCGCCTGGGCGACGCTCGCGACCTCCTACGCGGCGAACGATTCGGCGACCTTTAACCGCACCCTCGACGCGTATGCGGCGCAATTGCAGAAGGATCTGCCGGGGCGCATTTGGAAGGCGAAGGTGGAGGCGGTCTTCAATCAATTGCAGCCGTTTTACAGCGCGATGGTGCTCTACGTTTTGATCTTCATCCTCGCTGCCGGCTCCTGGCTCGTCTGGCCGGAAACGTTAGGGCGCTACGCCTTCGCTCTCCTTGTCGTCACCTTCATTGTCCACTCGGGCGGATTGATCACGCGCATGTATCTGGAAGGCCGGCCACCGGTGACCAATCTTTATTCCTCCGCTGTCTTCATCGGCTGGGGGGCGGTTCTGCTCGGCATCTTCCTCGAGCGCTTTTTCCGCAACGGCATCGGGAGCGCGACCGCGGCCATGATCGGCTTCATCACCCTGCTCATCGCGCATCATCTTTCGATGGATGGCGACACCATGGAAATGATGCGCGCCGTGCTCGACACCAACGGCTGGCTCGCGACCCACGTCGTCTGCGTGACCCTCGGTTACGCCTCGACTTTCCTGGCCGGATTTCTTGCTCTCACCTACATCGTCCGCGGCGCGTTTACTCCCTCGCTCGACCGCGAGACTGCGCGTTCCCTGGCGCGGATGGTTTACGGGATCGTTTGTTTCGCCACGCTCTTCAGCTTCGTCGGCACCATTCTCGGCGGCATCTGGGCCGATCAATCCTGGGGCCGCTTCTGGGGCTGGGATCCAAAAGAGAACGGCGCCCTCCTCATCGTTCTCTGGAACGCCATCATTCTTCACGCCCGCTGGGGCGGCCTCGTCCGGCAACGCGGCCTGATGGTGATGGCGGTGTTTGGAAACGTCGTCACGAGCTGGTCGTGGTTTGGCGTGAACATGCTCGGCATTGGCCTGCACTCCTACGGTTTCATGGACAGCGCATTCCCGTGGTTGATCACCTTTGGCGCCAGCCAGCTCGCTTTTATGATGATCGGAATGCTCCCGCCGCATCTCTGGCGCAGCGCGCTGGAAGCGCCGCCGGCGAAGCAGGACCGGAGCCTGGTTGAAGTCGCCGGTTAAATCGAGAAGGCGGTCGCACTCTCCGCCGGGGGGCCTGCCTGGAAGCGCCTTTTTACAGACACCTCCAGGCACGTCGGATCCAAGGATCCGGGGATTAGCCGTGGTACTAACACTGAACTGTCACTACCTTTTCCATGGCTAAATTTTTCGGCGCGTTGCAAAAAATAATCAAAAAGTTACAAAGATTTTAGTTTTGATAGTATGCCGTCGGCGGTTCTGGCCCGGCCAAAATCCGCTGAAAATGCGGATCGCGGCGAAGCGGGTCCCATTGCCAGCGCAGGCGGAGATCCGAGAGACTGAGGGAGGCTTCGTTCAAGGGCGAAACGCACCCGGGTTGGCGCAGGAGCGACTCGATCATTGCCACCGCCTCCGCGGTGTTGCCCACCCAGGCATGGATCAAGGCCAGGTTGCAGGCCCAATAGTGACCATCAACTGCGTCCTCGAAAACGGGCGTGAGGTCGACCGCGCGCTTTCCTTCGCGCAATGCCTCGGGTTTCTTTCCGAGATAGGCATAGAGAAGTCCGAGCCGGGCATGCCGCATGGCGTCCGCTGGTCGCGCGAAAGTTTCCGCCTCAAGCGAGGGTCGGGACGATTCGAAAGCAGCCTGCGCCTGGGCGCGATCGCCTTGCGCGAGCCAGACGCAACCTCTCAGGTAGCTCTTGGGGATCGGCGCCCCCAGCACCGTCGGCAAACTTTCCATGGGATATGAATCGAGCGCGGCCTGCGCCGCCCCGAAATCGCGCGCCAACATGGCCACGTCCCAGCCGACCCAAGTCGCGTCTTCTCTCGCGCCCGACAGATGGCTCGGGCTAAAAATCTTCCGCAACGGTTCCAGATTGCCGGTCTGCCACAAATCGACGAGGGCTCGTTCCCCTTTCAGCTGCGTCACATCCGGCGTCATGGCGAGAGCAAGGTCGATATATCGCGCGGCCGCCGGCCAATCGCGGAGGAGACAGGCGGTGGCATGAAGCTCCTCGACATATTTGCGGACCTGCGGATCGAGCCGATGCGCCTCCTCCAGCCCGGCCCGAGCTTCGCGCCATCGTCCCTGGCGCCGATGAATCAGCGCGATGAAGGCGCGGGGAGCAGCATCGTTAGGCATGAGGCGCTGCGCGGTATTCAACTCGGCCAGCGCGCGCTCGAAGTCGCGCTCGATCCGATAGAGATTCGCTCCCTTGGCCAAATGCGCTTCGCCCAAATTCGGCTGCAGGCGCAACGCTTCCTGCACTTCGTTCGCCGCCTGGTTTTGCACTTCCTCGCTGGGACCGCGAAAGCGGTAGAGCATTCCCAGCACACTGGCGAGTTGGGCGTGGGCAAGGGCAAAACCGGGATCAAGCGCGATCGCCTGCCGATAAAGGGCTGCCGCCGCTTCGTAGTTTGAGACCTCCGTTGTGACACTGTTCTCCAGCTTGCGACCGCGTAGATAAAGCACGTAGGCGTCCGAATTAGCCGTTGCGCTCGCTGGCGCTCTCGTCCGTTCCCTGGCGCTAAGCCGCCCCATAAGAGTCGCCGCAACGTTGCTGGCAAGTTCGCCCTGGAGGTTGATCGCGTCCTTTAACTGGCGGTCGTAGTTTTCCGACCAGACCTGCTGACCGTTACTCGCATCGATCAGGGAAACCCCGAAACGCACCCGGTCGCCCGAACGGCGCACATCGCCGGTGAGCAGATGGCGCGCGCCCACGGCCCGGCCCATGGAAACGAAATCGGACGCGCGATTGGTCGCGACTCCCGCCGGAAAATGACTGATCACCTTCAGGCCCGGAATCCTGAACAGGCGCGACACGACATCGTCGCGCAAACCTTCCGCGAACAAAGCGTCGCCGGGGTTCTGGCTCAGGCAGCGAAAAGGCAGGACGGCGAGAGACTTTTCCGCAGGCGAAGCCCAGGGCTGAGAAGACAGGGCGAGACCGAGCAACCCGCCCGCCAGGGCCAAAACGCCGGCCACAGCCCACCGTCGCCGCCGCGAAGTCCTCTCGCCTAACGACGTCCGAACATTTTCGATTCGGTCAATCACGCCGGCGAGAGAAAGGGGCGGTTTCCCGCCGCCACTGGCAAACATCAACTCCAGGAGTTCGATCACGGGGGATGGAACCCGGCGCCCGCGCAACTGCGCCACGCTGCCGGCGGGATCGGATGGGGCGCCAGTCAGCGCGAAGGCCAGGATTTTGCCTAACGAGCAAAGGCTAGTGTCTAATGCGTCCGCAGCGGTGCTGTCGCCCGGGCGGTCGAAGCCGAGACCAAGTCCGATCACCTTAATCCAAACGGCCGGGCGATGCCGGCTGTCCGCAGCGCTGAGAGCGAGCGGAAGTTTGCTCGCGAGAATGACGTTCGAGGGCTTCAGCCCGCCCGGGACAAGGCCGCGGGTTTCCGCTTCTGCCAACGCCCGCGCCGCCTGGAGGGCGATCGCGAGGGCCAGCAACGGCGGGAGCGGGCCGTCCCGCCGGATCCGGTTTTCAAGGGATTCTCCCTCGACGAATTCCATCGTGTAAAAGCACTCACTGCTCGTGGGATTTTCCGTCGCGTTTGGCGCGGAGGATTCGACCATCCCAAAATGAAAAACTTCGGCGACGTGTGGATGATGCACCCGCGCTGCCGCCTGCACTGCCTGGCGCAGCTCCTCTCGCGCTTCCGGCCGAGCCGAAAAAGCCGTCGCCATCACCTTCAGCGCCACGATCGTATCGAGATTCACGTCATGTGCCTTGTAGGTGATGCCCTGCTCGCTTCGTCCCAGTTCCCAAGGCGACTCATCCGGTCGCTCGAGAATTTCGTAGTGCAGGTAGGTGCGCCACCAGAAACCTGCCGGGCCGGGACCACTCGCCCGTGCGGCTTCGCGACAAACCAAACATCCACGCTCGCTCTTCCCGTCGCCCAACGGGGCGCCGCATTTTTCGCAGACGGATTCCCGATCCTGTGAGGACGATGACATGCGGGTGCGCCCGGATTAGAAAACGGTCGCTGGTTCCTTCCCAGCGAGGAGTTTTTGGAAACGGGGATCACTCCGTAGGGTGTCCCATTGCCAGCGCAGGCGCAGTTCCCAGAGGCTCATGCTCGCCTCGTAGAAAAAGACCCCGCCAGGAGTTTGCAGAAGCTTCTCGATCGCGGAGATCGCCTCGTCGTTATCGCCGAGGCGGGCGTGGATCAGCGCGAGGTTGCAGAGTTCCTCCGTCCCTTCGAAATGATCCTGGTCGGCCGGTTTCAGCTCGGCCGCGCGTTGCCCCTCGCGGATCGCCTCCGCCCGGCGGCCCATGTAGGCGTAAAGGAGACCGAGCCGCGCATGCCGGAGCGCGCTCTCCGGGTGGGCCAGCGCTTCCGCTTCATACG
>JBKJNW010000183.1:0-14304 GCA_046593335.1 Chthoniobacterales bacterium
CAAGGGTGCGTTGCTGGTTGGCCCTCCGGGTACAGGTAAGACGCTGCTGGCGAGGGCCATTGCCGGTGAGGCTGGCGTGCCGTTCTTCTCCATCAGCGGCTCGGATTTTGTCGAAATGTTCGTCGGCGTCGGCGCGAGCCGCGTGCGCGATATGTTTGAGCAGGGCAAGAAATCTGCGCCCTGCATTATTTTCATCGACGAAATCGACGCGGTCGGTCGCCATCGCGGACACGGTGTCGGCGGCGGTCACGACGAGCGCGAGCAGACACTCAATGCGTTGCTCGTCGAGATGGACGGTTTCGACACCCAGGAAGGCGTCATCATCATCGCCGCGACCAACCGGCCCGACGTCCTCGACCCCGCCCTTCTGCGTCCAGGACGCTTCGATCGCCAGATCACGGTCAATCTGCCCGACGTGAAAGGCCGCGAAGAAATTCTCCGCGTCCATTCCAAGAAAGTGAAACTCGCGGAAGGTGTCGATATGGGCGTCGTCGCGCGCGGCACGCCCGGCTATTCCGGCGCAGAGCTGGCCAACGTCATCAACGAAGCGGCCCTGCTTGCGGCGCGTCGCGGACTTAAGGGCATCACTCTTTCCGAGCTCGAAGAATCCCGCGACAAAGTCCGCTGGGGCAAGGAACGCCGCAGTCTCGCTTTGAGCGAAAAGGAAAAGACCAACACCGCTTATCACGAAGCCGGCCACGCGCTCCTGCTCGAGATGCTGGAGTTCACCGAGCCGCTGCACAAGGTCACGATCATCCCGCGCGGACCGTCGTTAGGCTCGACCATGTGGCTGCCGCTGGAGGACAAATATACCCAGCGCCGCAAAGAGCTGCTCGACGATCTCGTCGTCAGCATGGGCGGACGGGTCGCGGAAGAAATCGTTTTCGGCGACGTCACCAGCGGTGCGCGCGGCGACATCCAGATGGCGACGCGCCTGGCCCGCAAGATGGTTTGCGAGTGGGGCATGAGCGACAAAATGGGCATGGTCGAATACGGCGAGCATGAGGATTACGTTTTCCTCGGCCGCGACATCTCGCGCGCCCGTGATTACAGCGAAGCGACCGCCGAACAGATCGATCGCGAAGTGCGCAAACTGGTCGACGACGCTTATGCGCGCGCGACCGAAATCCTGACCGCGAATCGCAGCAAGCTCGAAGTGATCGCGAAAGCGCTGCTCGAATTCGAAACCCTCGACGGCGTGCAAATCCGCGAAGTGATCGAGCACGGACGTTTAATGAATCCACCGCCCGCTCCGCCGCCGCAATCCGGTCGGATGGCGCCGGAGAAGCCGCCCAAGCAGGTCGTCGTCGCCCCCGATGTCGCCCCACCGCTTGGCGGCGGACTGAGCGGCGCTCCCGCCTAAACTCCACGTCCCGGCGGTCTTATTTGGCGGAGGCAACCTCCGTGCATCCAGCGTCCGTATTCCTAGCGTGTCCACCGCACGCAAGCTCAAGCTGGAAAAGAAAAAGATCGACGACCTCGAAATCGTTACCGACCCGGAAGTCGCGGCCGAGGAAGCCGGCCTCCGCTATGTCAGCGACGATAAGCCGGGGTACACCCGGAAGAAACGCGGCAAAACGTTCGTCTATTTCGATACCGAAGGGAAAGAGATCAAAGACGAAACGCGGATTCTGCGGATAAATCGTCTCGCCGTTCCGCCCGCCTACACGGACGTCTGGATCTGTCCTTCGGCTAACGGGCATCTCCAAGCCACCGGGCGCGACGATCGCGGGCGCAAACAATATCGCTACCACGAACGCTGGCGCGAAGAACGCGACGAAAACAAATACGAGAAGATGGTCATCTTCGCCCAGGCCCTGCCGAAGATTCGGCGCCGGATCAACAAAGATCTGAAACTGCGCGGACTGCCGCGGGAGAAGGTCCTCGCCACCGTCGTGCAATTGCTCGAGCGCACCTTCATCCGCATCGGCAATGAAGAGTATGCCAAGGAAAACAAATCCTTCGGCCTAACGACGATGCGCAACCGCCACGTCGACGTCAAAGGAGCCACCGTCCGCTTTCGTTTCCGGGGCAAGAGCGGGAAGGAGCACGATATCGACACCGAGGATCGCCGGGTGGCGAAGATCGTGCGCCACCTGCAGGAGCTGCCGGGTCAGGAAGTTTTTCAATACCTCGATGAAGAGGGCGAACGGCATCATGTCACTTCGGATGATGTGAACGATTACCTGCACGAAATCACGGGTGAAGAGTTCACCGCGAAGGATTTTCGAACCTGGGCCGGGACGGTGATGGCGGCGATGGCGCTCCAGGCGCAGGTCGCCTTTGAGAACAAATCGCAGGCTAAACAAAACTTGAAGGCGGCCATCGGCGCGGTCGCGAAAATGCTCGGGAACACTCCGGCCGTTTGCCGCAAATGCTACGTCCATCCGGCGGTGCTGGAGACCTATCTCGACGGCAACCTGATCGAAGGCTTAAAGAAGCAGACCGAGAAGACTCTCGAGGAATCGTTAGGCGATCTTCGTTCCGAGGAAGCTGCCGTTCTCTCCTTTCTCCAGGAGCGACTGGCGAAAAGTTAGGGGGCGCGGAGCGTCTCGACGTTGACTTGACCTCCTGCCCGGGGCTCAATCTTCCCATGGCAGCGGCAACCGGTTTCCAAATTCGCCTCGCGCAGCGTGATGATGTCCCCGTAATCCTCTCCCTCATTCGGGAACTGGCCGAATACGAACGCGCGCCTAACGAAGTGATCGCAACCGAAGATCAGCTTCGGGAAAATCTTTTCGGGGCCCACCCTGGAGCGGAGGTGCTGATTGGCGAAGAAGCCGGCCAGCCGGTCGGGTTCGCGCTCTTCTTTCATAATTTCTCCACCTGGATGGGGCGGCGCGGCCTTTATCTGGAAGATCTGTTCGTGCGCCCGGCAGTGCGCGGGAAAGGTTATGGCCGCGCCCTGCTCGTTAGGCTGGCCGAGCTGGCGCGGGACCGCGACTGCGGACGAATGGAATGGGCGGTGCTGGATTGGAACAAACCGGCCATTCAGTTTTACCTCAAGCTCGGGGCGCGGCCGAACGAAGGGTGGAGCATTTATCGCCTGACTCGCGAGGGCATCGAACGTTTGGCCGAAGCCGGCTGAAAGCTTGTGGCTGTCGCCGAGTTTGCCGAAAATTTCCGTGTCAATTGATGAAGAAATCCCGTCCTAAAAAAACGCCGGCCCGAATCGAGGATTACGCCTTTTTGAGCGACACGCAGAGCGGCGCGCTCGTCAGCCGCCACGGCTGCATCGACTGGCTTTGCCTGCCCCGCTTTGATTCCGGCGCCTGTTTCGCGGCATTGTTAGGCGAAAAAGAAAACGGTTCCTGGACCCTGACCCCGCAGGCGAAAGTGAAAAAGTGCGAACGCCGTTACCGCGGCGACACACTCATCCTCGAAACCGATCTCCACACCAGCGAAGGCGCGGTTCGTTTCATCGATTTCATGCCCCCGCGCGGGACCAACCCCGACCTCGTGCGGATCGTGGAAGGCCTCAGCGGGAAAGTGTCGCTCCGGATGGAGTTGATCATTCGCTTCGATTACGGATCGATCGTTCCCTGGGTGCGGCAGCGGCACGGCGGCCTCGAGGCGATCGCCGGCCCGGACGCGCTCATCCTGCATACGCCAATTCAAACGCACGGTGAGGATCTGCGGACGATCGCCGAATTTACGGTGGCGAAGGGCGACCGCGTCCCGTTCGTCCTCACCTGGTATGCCTCGCATGAACTGCCGCCGAAGGAGGTAAACGCCGAACACGCCCTGGAGCAGACTGAGACTTATTGGCGGGAATGGTCGTCGCGTTACGAGGCGACCGGGCCCTGGCAAAAAGCGATGATGCGCTCGTTGATCGCGCTCAAGGGGCTGACCTACGGCCCGACTGGCGGCATCGTCGCCGCGGCCACGACCTCGTTGCCGGAGGAGTTGGGCGGGATGCGCAATTGGGATTATCGTTTTTGCTGGCTGCGCGATGCTACCTTTACCCTCACCGCGCTCCTCGGCGCGGGCTACAAGGAGGAAGCGAAAGCGTGGCGCGAATGGCTTCTCCGCGCTATTGCCGGAAGCCCGGCCCAACTCCAAATCATGTATGGCGTGAGCGGGGAGCGCCGGCTGGACGAGTTTGAATTGCCCTGGTTAAGCGGCTACGAAAAATCCACTCCTGTGCGGGTCGGGAACGCCGCCTCCAATCAATTTCAGCTCGACGTTTTCGGCGAAGTTGTAGATGCGATGTATCAGGCGCATCGCGCCGGTCTGGAAACGAACGAAGCCGACTGGCGGCTGCAGGTGGCCCTGCTCCATTTTCTCGAGACAAAATGGAAGGAACCCGACGAAGGCATCTGGGAGGTGCGCGGTCCGCGCCGCCAGTTCACCCACTCGAAAGTGATGGCCTGGGTGGCCTTCGATCGCGCCATCAAGCTGGTCGAACACTACAACTGCGATGCGAATGAAAGCCTCGAGCGCTGGAAAACGCTGCGCGCGAAAATTCATCGCTCCGTTTGCCGCTACGGCTTCAACAAGACGAAAGGCGCTTTCACCCAGTACTATGGCGGCGAGGCGATGGACGCCAGCATCCTCATGCTCCCGCTCGTCGGTTTCCTCCCGCCCGACGACGAGCGCGTGCTCGGCACCATTGCCGCGGTCGAGCGCGAACTTCTCCAGGACGGTCTCGTGCTGCGCTATCGTCCCGAGGAACAAGGAGTCGACGGCCTGTCCGGAAGCGAAGGAGTTTTTCTTCCCTGTTCCTTCTGGCTGGTCGATTGCCTGCATCTCACCGGCCGGGAAAAAGAGGCGCGTCTGCTCTTCGAACGCCTGCTCGATTTGCGCAACGATGTGGGACTTCTCTCGGAGGAATATTCTCCGTCGAAAAAGCGGCTCCTGGGCAACTTTCCGCAGGCATTTTCGCACGTCGCGCTCGTCAATAGCGGGCTCCGCCTCTGCGGCGCGTGCGAACCGCGTTTCTAGCCTAACGAAAGGCTTTTTGCCCGAGCAGCCCGGTCAGCCCGCCGGCCAGCGCCAGAAGCAGGCCCCCCGCGATCTCCTGGCTCCTGACGACCGATCACAAACGGATTGGCATACTCTATCTCTGCACGCTCATCTTCTTTTTCGCCATCGGCAGCGTGGCGGCGGCGATGATGCGAATCGAGTTACTGACACCGCAGGGCGATCTGGTCACGTCGGAGACTTATAACAAGCTCTTCACCATTCATGGCACGCTCATGGTCTGGTTCTTCCTCATCCCGTCCATTCCAACGGTCTTGGGTAACTTTGTTACTCCGATGATGATCGGGGCGCGCGATGTCGCTTTTCCCAGGCTCAATCTTTTGAGCTGGTACCTCTTTATCGGCGGCGGCGCGTTGGCGCTTTGGTCGCTCATTCATGGCGGAGTGGATACGGGCTGGACCTTTTATACGCCCTACAGCACGACTTACGCGAATTCACACGTGATCTCGATGGCCGCCGGGGTCTTTGTGGCGGGCTTTGGATCCATTCTAACCGGGCTCAATTTCATCGTCACCATCCACCGAATGCGGGCACCGGGGCTGACCTGGTTCCGTCTTCCACTCTTTATCTGGTCGACCTATGCCACGAGCCTGATTCTGGTGCTGGCGACACCGGTGCTGGCAATCACCCTCGCTCTCATGTCAGTCGAACGGATCTGGGGTGTCGGGATTTTCGATCCGAAACTGGGGGGCGACCCGATTCTCTTCCAACACCTTTTCTGGTTTTACTCTCACCCGGCAGTTTACGTCATGATCCTGCCCGGGATGGGTGTGGTCAGTGAACTGATCGCCTGCTTCTCGCGAAAGCAAATTTTTGGCTACGCCTGGGTGGCCTGCTCCAGTATGGCGATTGCGATCCTGGGCTTCCTTGTGTGGGGACACCACTTATTTGTCCGTTCGCAATCGATCTATGCCGGGATGGTGTTCTCGATTCTTAGTTTTATCGTGGCCGTGCCTTCGGGAATAAAGGTCTTCAACTGGACGGCGACGCTTTACAAAGGCTCAATCACCTTTCAAACCCCGATGCTTTATGCGCTGGGGTTTATCGGCTTGTTTACGATCGGCGGCCTGACGGGACTTTTTCTGGCCGCGCTCGCGGTCGATGTGCACGTGACCGATACCTATTTTATCGTCGCGCATTTTCATTACATCATGGTGGGTGGAATGGTCATGGCCTTCATGGGTGGCTTACATTATTGGTGGCCAAAGATGACCGGGCGGCTCTACCCGGAGTTTTTTGGGAAGATGGCCGCGATCATCACCTTCATTGGTTTTAACCTGACTTTTTTCCCGCAGTTTCTGCTCGGCTATCTTGGGATGCCGCGGCGTTATCATGTTTACCCGCCCGAGTTTCAGGTCTTTCATGTCTTATCGACGGCGGGTGCATCGATTCTTGGCATCGGTTATTTGCTTCCGCTCCTTTATTTCCTCTGGTCGCTCAAGTTTGGCCGAGCCGCTGGTCCTAATCCCTGGCGCGCGACCGGATTGGAGTGGCAGACGGAGTCGCCCCCGCCGAAACATAATTTCAAGAAAACGCCAGTCGTCCTCGGCCCGCCATATCAATATCACGCGGAGAAGGACGAGGACCTGCACGTCGCAAACATCTAGGTGCGGAAGGCGGATAGCGCAGGGCTCAGAGCCGATTCCTATGCAATATGGCGAATTCGATTGAGGTCATCCTGAACGCGGGCTCCGGTTCGCACGAGGCGCGCGAGTCGATTGAAATCCTGGAAAAGGTTTTCCGTCCCTCGGGCAGATCGTTCGATATTTCGGTGGCCTCTGGTGACGAAATCGGCAGGCTGGCGCAGGAAAGGGCGAAAAGTGATTGCGAGGTTCTGGTCGCTGGAGGCGGCGATGGAACAATTTGCGGCGTGGCCGAAGCCGCGGGCGAACACGGAAAAACTTTGGGCGTGCTGCCGCTCGGAACCTTCAACTACTTCGCGAAGAATCTCGGTATTCCGCTTGAGCTGGAAGAGGCGGCGCGCGTCATCCTCGAGGGGGAGCCGGTCCGCGCTTCCGTCCTCGACCTGGATGGACGCCTGGTTCTGAACAACAGCAGCATCGGGATTCATCCGGCGGTACTTTTACGGCGACGAAAACTCTATCGGCGCTTCGGCCGGAACCAGCTCAATGCTTACCTCTCAGTCATGCTGACGGCTTTTCGGCCCGCGCCGCGGCTCCGGGTGCGGTTAGCGACAGAGGAAGGCGAAGTGGTCCGGGAAACGCCGCTCGTCATGATCTGCGCTAATGCTTTCCAGATGGAAGCCTTTGCCCTCGCCGGCGTGGAATGTCTCGCGGAAGAAAAATTCGCTCTCTATGTCGCCCGGATGTCCGGCCGGGCGACGATTTTCCGTCTCGGTTTGCGGGCTCTCCTCCGCCGTTTGCGGCCCGGGATTGATTATGAAGTAATCTGCGCCTCCGACGTCACGATCGAGACTTTGCGCCAGCGCCGGTTGAAGGCGGCGGTCGATGGCGAATTGGAGACTCTGCAGAGCCCGATGCGGTTTCGACTCGCACCCCGCCGACTTTGCGTCCTGGCGCCCCGGGAGAAGCCGAGCGGGTGAGGACGCTGCTCCATCTTTCTGATCTGCATTTCGGCCGGGTGGACGATTCGTTAGTCGAACCTCTGGTCGCGGCCGCGCATGGCTTTGCACCCGACCTCGTGGTTGTCTCGGGCGATTTCACGCAACGCGCGCGCCGGAAGGAATATCGCGCGGCCCGGACATTTCTGGGACGAATGCCGGAGCCGCAACTGGTGGTTCCGGGAAACCACGATATCCCGCTCTGGGATGTGATTCGCCGTTTCGCGAGTCCGCTCGGCCGTTACCGCCACTATATCTCGCGCGAACTGATGCCCTTTTTCGAGGACGATGAGATTGCCGTTCTTGGCATCAACACGGCGAGATCCCTCACGAGAAAATATGGCCGGATCAACCAGCGGCAGGTCGCGAAGGCGAGTAGGATTCTTTCCCAAGCCCGGCCCGACGTTGTGAAAGTCGTGGTGACTCATCATCCTTTTGATGTGCCCGTTGGCCTGCGCAGCAACCTGGTCGGGCGGGCGGTCATGGCGATGGAGGGTCTGGCGGGAGCGGGGGTGGATCTGCTTCTGGCGGGCCATCTCCATCTGCATCACACCGGGCTGACTGCGCAGCGATATCAAATCGAAGGTCACTCCGCGCTTGTGGTGCAGGCCGGGACGACCATCTCCACTCGCGGCCGGGGCGAAGCCAATTCCTTTAATGTCATCCGGATCGAGCATCCCGAGATAACGATCCAGCATTACGTCTGGTCCCCGGAAGAAGCTGCGTTCATGGAGGAGCGGGTGGAGCGTTTTCTGCGCGGGCCGGCGGTCTGGACGCGCGCGTCCTAGCGGCGCTTGCCTGACGACGATAGGCTTGGCCGCTCCTGATGAAAGTCGTCCCGGTACAGCAAAAATCTTCCCCCGGGTTGATACCCAGGGGAAGATTTTGCGTTGAGAAGTTAAACTTGGATTACGGAGTCGGAGCCGCCTCGGAGGTCGTGGTCGACTCCGTGGTGCCTTCGGTCGTAGCCGGGGTCATCGTCGCCATCGGCGTCGATTCCGCCGGGGTCGTCATGACCGTAGTGTTGTTGTTGGTGGTCGTGTCCGTCGCGGCGGCCGGAGGATTCACGACAGTCGTGTTATTCTCGGTCGTCTCAGCCGGTGATGCGGCCGGAACCACGGTTTCGGTTTTTTGTTCGCACGCTACGAGGAGCGCGGCGCTAGCCAGGATGCAGATATATTTCTTCATAGGTTATGGATGAACGCCCATGTTGGGTTAACTATTGATTCGGGGCAAGCGAAGTTTTCGGACCTGCGGCATTTATTTTTTCCGGCCGATCGCATTGAAAATGCCCGTCTAGGAGGGAAATGCAGCGCCTCCGTTGACCTGAAACGGCGGCTCGAATTCCATCCCGTGGGCTTCGGCGACGGCGCGATGGGTCAGTCGGCCGTCCATCGTGTTGATACCGCCGATGAGCGCGGGCTGGCGTTCGCAGGCTTCCTTCAAACCAAGATCCGCCAGGAGTTCAACGTAGCGATAAGTAACGTTCGTTAGTGCCTGGGTCGCGGTCCGGGCGTAGGCCGCCGGCATGTTGGCGACACAATAATGAATGACCTCTTCCTCGACGTAGACCGGGTCGAGGTGGGTCGTCGGGCGGGATGTTTCCACGCAGCCGCCCTGGTCGATCGCGATATCCACGAGCACACTGCCGGGTCGCATCTGGCGCAGCATTTCACGGGTAATGAGCTTGGGCGCCTTCGCCCCCGGCACGAGCACCGCTCCGATCAGCAGATCGACTGTCGGCATCAGTTCCTGCAAGTTTGCCTCGTTGGAATAGAGCGTGTTCGCGTTCTGCATCGTGATATCGAGAAAACGCATCCGCTCGAGGTCGACTTCGAGAATGGTCACGTCCGCCGACAGGCCGGTCGCCATGCGCGCCGCGTTCACGCCGGAAGTGCCACCCCCGAGGACGACCACTTTGCCCGGCAAAACACCGGGGACGCCACCGAGCAGGACGCCGTTGCCGCCGTTATGTTTGGCTAGGAAATAAGCACCCATCGTGACTGACATGCGGCCCGCGATTTCGCTCATCGGTTCGAGCAAGGGAAGACGGTTGCCGACCTGGATCGTCTCATAGGCCACGCCGGTTACGCCGGATTTCAACAGCGCTTCGGTCAGCGGCTTGCTCGCCGCGAGGTGCAGATAAGTGAAGAGGATCTGGCCTTTGCGCAGAAGCTCCCATTCCGCCGGGAGCGGCTCCTTCACTTTGACGATCATGTCGGCCTGTTGGAAAAGGTCGCGCGCGTTATCGATAATTCTGGTGCCCGCTGCCGCGTAATCAGAATCCGGATAACCGGTTCCGACGCCCGCATTTCTTTCGACGAGAACGGTGTGACCGCGTTTCGTGAGCTGAAACGCTGCGGAAGGCAGCAGGCTGATGCGATTTTCCTGCTGCTTAATTTCTTTGGGAATGCCGATGATCATATTCCCACTGCTTTTCGCACTGAACCGCGGGCGAAGCTAGTTCAAAGAAGGGTCGTCGGGCGCGGCCGAGAGCATCTTAAACCAAGGTCCGAGATTGCGCATGATCTCGAACCAAAGCCGGGGCAGGCGCTCCGGTTTGAGCGCGGCTCGGCTCGGTTTTTGCAGAACCCAGGCATTTTGCCGGAGCTCATTTTCGAGCTGGCCCGCGTTCCAGCCCGCATAGCCGACAAAGGCCCGAATAGCGTTGTGATCCTGTTGCGCAAGCTGGCTGGCTTCATCGATCGCGACGTTCTGGTTCAAGCTCAACGAATCGCGCCCGGCCCAATCGAAAGCGGCAAACATCAACTGGTTGGTCCCGACTGGTCCGCCGAGGAAAACCGGGACGTCAGCCAGCGCGCCCGGCGCCGGATCGGTCAGAAGCTCGGAGACCTGTTTGTCGAGCGGGCGATTGATGATCACACCCATCGCGCCCTCTTCCGCATCATGCGCCGAGATGAAAAGCACGCTCCGCCGAAAGTTCGGATCGAGCATGCTGGGATGGGCGACGAGGAGCTTGCCCGCAAAATTCTGCGGGGTGCCCGGTGAATGGCGCATGAGAAAATAAACGGCGCACCAGCCCCCTCCGCAAGTTAGAGCCCGGTCATTGCCCCGCGCGCCCTTTACAGCCTCAGGAGCGATCCTTCCTCCGTCCCCGTCCGCCAGTCGAGCGCGGTCGCTGTCACCAGTTTCTGCGAATCGTCGGGCAGATGCGCGAGGAGGGCGTTGCGCCGGGCTGCGTCCAGTTCGCCGAAGATGTCGTCGATCAGAAGGAGCGGTCCGGCCCCGGTTTCCTCCGCGAAAATGCGGGCCTGGGCGAGCTTGAGGGCGAGGGCGATCGTCCGCTGCTGGCCTTCGGAGGCGAACTGCGCCGCCGGCAAACCCTGCACCTGGAGTCGAAGATCGTCCCGGTGCGGCCCCACGGTCGTTAGGCGAAGACGTTCCTCCTCCGCCCGGGTGCGCGCGAGATGAGCGGCGAAATCTTCTTCGTTCCCCGGAGCGTACTCGAGCAGGAGTGATTCGCCCTCAGCGCTGATCGCGCGCTGGCTCGTCTCGGCCTGGGGTGCGAGTTGTCTAACGAGAGCGGCGCGTATCTCGCGCAGGAGGTTTCCCGCACGGAGGAGCGGCTCGGTGTAAGCCTCCAGCTCGCGCGGCCGGGGCGCGGCGGATTTCAGGAGCGCATTGCGCGAGCGGAGCGCTCGCTCGTAGGCGCGCAAGGCCGGGCGATAGCGCGCGTCCACCTGCAAGCCGATGAAATCCAGATAACGCCGCCGCATTTCCGACGACCCGCGCACCAGCTCGAGATCATGGTTGGCAAAGGAGACCACGCGCACGAGCCGCAGATATTCGGCCGGATTGCGTTGCTCGACTCCATCGAAGGCTAGCTTGCGACGCAGGGCGCTGTAGTAGAACTGGAGCAGATGCCCTTCGGCGTGACCGGAAAGGACAAACGAGCGCTGCCCGGCGCGCACCGTCGGAGTCAGATTCGGGGCGCGTTGTGATTGCAGGCGGAGGAGGACGCAGGCCGCTTCCAAGAGAGTGGTTTTTCCGCGCCCGTTCGGCCCAACGATGAAATTGAAGCCGGGACCGAACTCGGCCGCGATCGATTCGAAGCAGCGAAAATTTCGCAGTTGCAGGTCGCGCAGCATCACGCGGCCGTCAGAGAGTGACCAGCTCCAGCCGGCTCGTCATCTGCGGGATGCTCTCCTGCGGCGGATAAAAACTGCCGTCGATCGGGGTCACGTCCGCCGGATTAATCCCGACCGCGGCGGTGATGAAATTGTGGTTCGCGAAAATTCCGTTCGTCCCGTCCATTCCGACCCAGCCCGCGCCCGGCAGGTATACTTCCGTCCAAGCGTGGAGCGAACCTTCCGCGCGCTTCGTCTCCGAATCCGCTTCGCGCAGGTATCCGCTCGTTAGGCGAGCGGCCAGGCCATGCTGGCGGAGGATGGCGGCGAGCAGAAGCGCAACGTCGCGACAGGCCCCGCGTCCGCAGCGGAGCGTTTCCGCGGGCGTCCGGGCGGGACCCTCTTCGCGCCGTTCGTAGCCGACGCATTCATGGAGCCGCTCGTTTAATTCCACCAGCACACTCACGGTCGCGCGCGAATCGCTCCGCCCGGGAAATTTCCAGCACGGAATCTCGAGCGCCGGGCCCGCTCCCTTTTGCAGGAAGGGCGCGAGGACACGGCGCAGGTCGGCCGGGTAGGTAAACGGCAAACGCACCGCGAGGTCGTGCAGGAGGAAATCGAACGGGTTCTTTCTTTCCAGCGCGAGATCGAGCTCGAGGAGAAGGAGCAGTTCGTTCGCTGGCTCGGAAAAGGAGCAGGAGGCGACGCAATTATCGAAAATATCGCGCCCGAAGCGGACGTGCGCCCCGGCGTTGGTCTCGAAGCGCAGGCGGTGCACCTGGGTGAAGACGTCGCCGCGTGGGAAGAGACGGATTTCGTGTTGCGAGAAATGCACCGGCGCCGCGTATCGGTAGGCGGTTTCATAACGGATGCCGAGTCTCACGCAGAGACGTTAGGTGCGTTCTGAACTTTTTTTCAACCAACGGTGAAAATTTTCTTGCGCCCGCAGATTAGGTCGCTTATTCCCAAGGCAGATTTGAAAGATTGTTCTGGGGGGAACAGCCGCCCTTCATACCCTTCGGGTGTGGGGGGCGGTACTTTTTTGGGCTGATGGAGTTACAAAGGAATGGCCCCACGCCGCCGGAGAGGAAGCCGCGGCCGCTGGGATGCGGCCTGACTCTCCTTCTCATTCTGCTCGTCTGCGCGGCCCTGGCGGCTTTTATTTTTTACCGGGTCGAAACGTGGCCGGGCCGGACCGTCGACCACAGCGTGACGCGATTGGAAGAACTCGGGCGCAAAGCCCGGGATTCGTTCATCGAGCTGGCCCACCTCCAGCCCAAGGTGACGGTAAACAACCGGGTTTACCTCGAGCAAACTGCGACCGTGGCCGAGCTGGCGGTGCTGGCTCGCCGCGTCCAGGTCGAGCACGAAATGATGCACACCTGGGCCGGGAGCACGAAACGGATCAAGCTCCACGGCACTTACCTGGTCAAGGCCGGCTTCGATCTGCGGAAAAAATTCACGGTCAAAATCCAGCCTAACGAGATTGTGATCGAGCTGCCGCATGCCCAGATTCTTTCCGTCGAACAGGAAGCGATCGAGGTGCAGACGCTGGAAAATGGATTGTGGAATCGGATTTCGCCGGGTGACGTCCAGACCCAGCTCGGCGCCCTGCCGGCCCAGGCCCGGGCCCGGGCGGCTGACCTGCCGGCGGCGGCGGAGCAGACTTTCGCCCGGCAGCTCCTGGAAAAGTTTCGCCCCGAACAGCCGGTGCGTGCAATCTTTCCCGCGCCCACGCCGCACGGTTAGGTATCGTTAGGCAGGGGACCGGTACCGATGTCCTTTCGCAAACGTCTCCTTATTCTTTTCCTCGGCCTGCTCGTGGCCGGGGTGCTCGATGCGCTTTTCGCGCCCTTTCTCATTGCGCACGGCGTGCGTTGGTGGATCGAGTGGACCGCGCGGCGCCAGGGGTTGAGAGCGGAGATCGAGCGGGTCGAAGCTCCTTTTCTTCGCCCGGTCACGATTCGCAATCTTTCCCTTGGACCAGGCAAAAAGGACGGGCACGCCGTCTCCCTCCACGCCGCGACGATGGTGGTCGATCTCAATTTGCGCGGTTGGATTTTTCGGAAAGACGCGAGCCTCTTGCGCTCCGTGCGGGTGGATTCCCTGACCGGCAGCATCCGCGTTCCGCAAACGTCCGCCGCGGCCGGGCTGGATTGGCGGCCCTTGGGCCGTCTTCTGCCGGAGAAATTTCAGCTCACCGACCTGAATCTCGAGGTCTCGACTTCGACCACGACGGTCACACTTCGCGGAGTCATGCTGACGGCGAGCGCGATCGAGTCGGGCCGCTTTTTTGCGCGCGAGATTTATGTCAGCGCACCGCTCCTGCGCCAGACTTTCCGCGGCCTGCGCGGCGCGACCTCCTGGGAAAGCTCGCGCCTGACGATCGCCGGCATTCCGCTTGCCCGCGGTCTCGACCTCGAGGCGCTCACGCTCGATCTTTCGCGCCTGGCCAAGCGGCGGCTCGGGGTTGACCTCCAGCTCGACACTTACGGCGGCACTCTGCGCGCCAGTTTCCAGGGACGCGGCGGGGAGAAATTCTCGATCGATCTCGCCGGCTCGGCCGCCAACATTTCGCTCGCGCAGATTTCCCGCGCCTTCGGTTTCCTCGAGCCCGTCACCGGCTCGGTCCGCGCCTCGAAATTCACCTTT
>JBKJNW010000199.1:0-11296 GCA_046593335.1 Chthoniobacterales bacterium
TATGGCGGCATCTCGCAGCCTATCCATTTGTCTTGCAGGGTGGAGCGGTGTAAAAGGCTGCATCGCTCCCGATCATGACGGCGTCACCCGAACCGCACAAGCCTAAACTTCTCGACCGCGTCCGTGAGGTAATCCGGTTCAAGCATTTCAGCCGCCGGACTGAGGAGACCTACGTGCAATGGATCAAGCGCTTCATTAACTTTGATTTGCTCGCCGCCCGCTCACTCAGCCTCTCGGCTTCCCGTCTATGTCGTAGCTCCCCCAGCTACTCCATTCACCGTAAACCACATCCCGAGACGATGGGGGCGGCGGAAGTGACTGCGTTTGACTCCTTCGTCTCCCACTGACTCGGCCTCTCGGCCCGCCCGTCTATGTCGCAGCTACCCTCGCTGCTCCATTCTGACGGATTTGGCAGTGAACAAGAATGTCGCCGCCGCGACGCAAAACCAGGCCTTCAGCGCTCTCCTGTTTCTTTACCGCGAGGTGCTCAAACAGGGGGCATTGGGGGTCAGAGCTAACTGGCCAGGTCGCTAACTATCGACACTCGCAGCACATTTCGTGGTCTCGCTCTGACGGCCGCACGCCAATCGTTAGGCAAGATAAAGTTTCCCCTCGGCGTAGGTGACGGCTTCGCCGCCAATTCCGACGCGGTCGCCGCGATCTTCGCAGAATAATTCGCCGCCTCGGGGCGAAATCTGGCGGGCAAACAGCTCCTTCTTTCCGAGGCGCTGCGCCCAGTAGGGAATGAGCGTGCAGTGTGTGGAGCCAGTCACCGGATCTTCCGGGATACCGGCCGCGGGCGCGAAGTAGCGCGAGACAAAATCGCAATCCTCGCCCGGCGCGGTCACGACCACGCCCTGGGCATCCAGTATGGCGATCGCCTCGAGATCAGGTTGGATCGCCGCGATCTCCTGCTGGGATGCAAAAATGGCAAAATAGTCGCGCCCGTACAGGACCTTTTCCGGTTTCGCGCCTAACGACTTTGTCACTGCCGCAATATCCCCGCCCTCCGCCACCGGCCGGGAAGGAAAATCGAGCACGAGGCGGTCGCCCTTTTGTTCGACGATCAGCTCTCCGCTTTGGGTTTTGAAGTGGATTTTCTCCCGCGCATAACCCCGGTGTCGAAAAAGAACATGCGCCGCGGCCAGGGTGGCGTGGCCGCAGAGATCGACCTCGACCGCGGGAGTCATCCAGCGCAGGTCGAAGTGGTCGCCCCGGTCCACTAAGAAAGCCGTTTCCGGGAGATCGTTCTGGGTCGCGATCGCCTGCATTTGATCGTTAGGGAGGAATTCCGTCAGTAGGCAAACCCCGGCCGGGTTTCCGGCAAACATCCGGTTGGTAAAAGCGAAGACCTCGAAATAGGGAATCGATTGAGAACTCATCGGTTTCTCAATTCCATGCGCCCTAAGGCTCAAGTCAAGCCGCGGTCTTGCGCCAAACCCGCCGGCCGAGCGCGATCGCGGTGATCGTTAGGCCAGCGGTCAGCCCCCACCACATCCCGGCCACGCCGAGCCCAAGCGGAAAAGCCAAAACCCAGCCGAGCGGGATGGAGATTACCCAGTAGGCAAAAAAGGCGAGCAGGGCCGGGATCTTCACGTCCGCCAGACCGCGCAAGGCGCCGCCGGAGGAGACCTGGAGGGCATCGCTGACCTGGAAAGCGGCCGAGACGAGAAGAAGCTTTGCCGCCAGCGCGACCACCGCCCGATCGGTCAGAAACCAGCCTGCGATCGTGTGATTAAAAAACCAAAAGAGCTGCGCACTGCCCGCGGTGAAGAGCAGCGCCAGGACCCAGCCGCTGACCAAGATCATACGCAAACGCGCCCCCTCCTGCGCGCCCCAGGCTTCGCCCATCCGCACCGTTAAAGCCATGGAAAGCCCGAGCGGCACCATGAAAATGGTCGCGGCACAAGTGATCGCGACCTGGTGCGAGGCGAGCGCGGCCGGACCGAGCGTGCCGATGACGAGCGTGGCCATGACAAAGGCGCTGACCTCGGCCAGCAGTTGCAGGCTGGCCGGCAACCCGATCCGGATCAGATCCCGGACCGTCGCCCATTCTGGCGGGCGGAACCAATGCACCGGCACCCATTCACGCACGGCAGGCGAGCGGACACACCACCAGATCATCGCCGCCAGCATCACGAGCCGCGCCAGAAGCGTGGCCACGCCAGCCCCGTCCAATTCGAGGCGAGGCGCACCCAGTTTCCCGTAAATGAACATGTAATTGAAGAGCACGTTCAGCCCGCCCGCACCGAGCATGATCCAGAACGGCGTCCACGGTTTGTTCATCGCGTCCGCGTGATTTTTGACCGCCATCGCGCCCATCGCCGGGATCATCGACGCCGCCACGAGGAGAAAGTAGCGCGGGACCGCGCGCACGATTGCCGGCTCCTGGCGAAAGATTCCGAGGAAGGGCAGGATGAACCAGACCCCGAGCAAAGTCAGCGTGCCGAACGCGAGCGTAAGATATATACCGTGCCGCAGCGCAGCCCGGGCGGCGTCGCGATCCCCCGCGCCGCGCGCCTGCGAGACCCGGATCGAGATGGCCATGGAAAAGCCGAGGCCAAACATGAACGGCAGATGCAAAACATTGTTCGCAAACGTCGCCGCCGCCAGCGGCAGAACCCCGAGCCGCCCGACCATGATGGTGTCGGCCAGCGCAATAAACATCTGGCTGAGCTGCCCCGCGATCAGCGGCAGGGCCAGCGCCGCGGTCAGGCGCGCTTCATCGCCAAGGCGTCCGAGAATGGGAGCGGCGGTAGAGTTTTGCATCGAGAAATCGAAGGACCTGCGAACCGAGGGCGCAGAGAAAGATTACAATTTGGTCAGAAATATCTTGTCTTCTGGCATGCTCTCAGCTTTCATCCGCGCCATGCAATTTCAATCACGCTTCCTTTTGACCTCGGTTTTCCTGGCCTGCGGTCTCGGTTTTGCCCAGCCAGGATTTTCCCAGCTCACGTCGTCGGCCGCCCTCGCGACGGCCGAGGATGCCACTAGCGATGAGAACAACGAAGACTCGCGTGCAAGCCATCGTTCTTCGGGCCGCAGCCGGCCCGCCGCGATCACCCCGGACGGAACGCAGCTGCCGGATGCGGATGCCGATCTCTCGACCGCGCTGGTCACTTCCCCGATCGAGACGGCGCAGTTAATCATCGAAGGCACCGACGTCAACCCGGTGGAATACCCGGCCCTGCCCGAAGTCCAAGGCACGCGGATCAATTCCGGCAAGAAGACCTCGTTCGTGAAACCGGAGGAGTTCCCGAGCATTGCGAATAACGACTACCGCGAAGCGCTCGCGACCACGCCAGGGCTGCTCGTAAGCGAGGAGCCCTCTTCACCGATCGTCAATTTCGGCTATCGCGGGCTCGATTCGCAACGGAGCGAGTTCATGCAGGTCCTGAAAGACGGCGTCTCGATCAAGAACGAGCAGTTCGGTTTCCCAGAATCGCACTACACGCCGATCCTAGACGCGGTCGAGCGGATCGAATTCATCCGCGCCGGGGCAGCCTTGCAGTTCGGCCCGCAGCCGGGCGGGGCGCTCAATTTTGTCATGAAAATGCCGCGCCGCGACGTGCAGTTTGAGTTTGAAACCAAAAACGTCTTCGGCAGCGACGGACTCTATCAGAACTACACCAGCGTCGGTGGCACGGTGGGCCGCTTCGGCTACTACGCCTATTTCGATCATCGCGAGCGGGACGGCTTCCGCACGAATAGCGCCTACGACCTGAACGCAGGCAGCGCGAAGCTGGTCTTTGACGCGACGGACGACAGCCGCTTCATCCTCACTCTCGACGCCTACGAGGAAGAACACGGCGAACCGGGCGGTCTGACCGAAGTGCCCGCGCCGGGCGCATCGCTGTACCAGGTCGATCGCAACGCCTCGACCCGGTTATACGATCTCTTCCGGTTGAAGCGCTACTACGGGATGCTCGAATACCAGAAGGCTTTCTCGGAGCGGACCCAGCTCGAGATCAAAGCGTTCGGCGGCTACCTGCAACGCTACAGCCAGCGCCAGCGCGGCGGCGGTTTCGGGGTCGCGCCCGATCCGAACCCGGCTCCCGGGTCCGCCGCGAGCACGGACGACATTCAGGATCGCGAGGATTACACCGAGGGCGTCGAGATGCGCTTCCGCCATGATTACGATCTTGCGCGTGACACCTCCACTTTCACCGGCGGGATGTATTTCTATCATGCGCTGCAGGATCGTCGCGACGAACGGGGCACGACTCCGAATGCGAGCAGCGGTCTGCTCCGCCGCTTCAATACCGGCGAGACGACCAACTTCGCGCTCTTCGCCGAAAACCGATTCAAATTCGGCCGGCTTTCCATCACTCCCGGGATGCGCCTCGAATTCTTCGGGCAAAGCCTCGATGAGCACGTCAACATCACTCGTGCGCCGGGCGATCCGCTTCTCTCGCAGTCGGACTTTTCTTTCGTCCCGCTCTTTAGCCTCAGCGCGGGCTACGTCCTGGTCGAAGGCCAGGTGCCTGCTCCGGTGACCATGAGCAAGGAAGGCGGAAAATCCGTGGCGAACGCCGCTTCGATGGTGGCCGGAGGCCCGCCGCGGCTCGAGCTCTACGCCACGGTCGCGCAAGCTTATCGTCCCCGCACTTACGGTGAGCTCGTCCCGACCGCGCCCGATGGAGTGGTCAATGGCGATCTGAAGGAAGGCGATTCGATCCAGTTCGAACTCGGGGTGCGCGGCAAACCGCTTCCCTATCTGACCTTCGACGTCGGCGGTTTCTATTTTGAAGTGAACGACCAGGTCGGAGAAATCAGCGGCGTGAATGCCGCGGGCGCGACTTTCACCACCACCCAAAACGTGGGCGACGCGCGTTACGCCGGCTTTGAAGGCGCGGCCGAGCTCGATCTCCTCGGGATGATCAACGGCGGCACGGAAAGCCCCTACGGCCGCTTCAACCTTTACGGCAACATCACCCTGCTCAACGCCGAGTTCACCAGCGGCCCTAACGAAGGCTTCGATACCACCTACGCACCGGATTATCAGTTCAAAATCGGCAGCATTTATCGCTGGAAAGAGGCGGTCAAGGTCGGCCTCATCGGCAATCTGGTGGATGATTCTTTCGCCGACGCGAACAACACCAAGTCGCACTTCATCCCTGCTTACACCGTCTGGGATCTGACCGCGGAAGTGAAATTCCTCGACGGCCGGCTCGGAGTTTTCGCCGGGATCAAGAATCTCTTCGACGAGGATTTCTACGCCGAGATTCGCGACGAGGGCATCGTCCCGGCTTATCGCCGGAATTACTACGGCGGCTTCAGCGTCAAGTTTTGAGCGGTTAAGGATGACTGGCCATGCGGTCGCTGCCCGCGTTATGGTGGCGGCCGCATGCGCATCCTCATCGCGCCCGATAAGTTCAAAGGCTCGTTAGGCGCGGAAGCGGTCGGGCAAAGCATCGGACGCGGCCTGCAAGCCGCCTTACCCGGGGTGGAACTCGAGTTCGTCCCTCTGGCCGACGGCGGCGAAGGCACGACCGAAACCATCTGCCGCGCCGCGGGCGGCGAGCTGCTCTCCTGTCGCGTCCATGATGCGCTCGGGCGAGAGGTTTCGGCCACCTACGCCTGGCTCCCGGATTCGCGGCTCGTCGTCTGCGAAATGAGCGCGGCCGCGGGGCTGGCGCAGCTCTCGCCTAACGAACGTGATCCGCTCCGCGCCTCGACCTTCGGCGTCGGCGAAATGCTCCGCGCCGCACTCGCCCGTCAGCCGCGCGAGATCGTCATCGGCCTGGGCGGGAGCGCGACAAACGACGGCGGTTTCGGCCTCGCCCGCGCCCTCGGTTTTCGTTTCTTCGACCAGGACGGACGCGCCCTGGCCGGGCCGGTCAGCGATTTGCTCCAACTTTCCCGGATCGAGCCGCCTAACGACCTCCCGTTACCCCCGATCACAGCCGCCTGCGACGTCAACAATCCTCTCCTCGGCCCGCACGGCGCGACCCGCACCTTTGGTCCGCAAAAAGGCGCCACCGCCGAACAGCTCGAGATCTTGGAGCGTTCCCTCGCTCGGTTGGCCGAGATGGCGCGGCGCGATCTGCAGCGCGACGAGCGCGAGGTGGCCGGGGCGGGCGCGGCGGGTGGCCTTGGTTTCGGTCTGCTGACTTTCTGCAAGGCGCGGATCCGCTCCGGATTTGAGGTCGTGGCCGACGCCACCGGTTTGCGGGCGAAAATCGCGCGGGCCGACATCGTTATTACCGGCGAAGGAAAACTTGATCGCCAAACTCTCACCGGCAAAGGCCCGGCCGGCGTGGCCCAGCTCGCACGCGCCGCGGGCAAGCCGGTTTTCGCAATCGCCGGGCAGGCGACGGAAGACGCGGAGGTGCGCCGGCTTTTCGACGGCGTCACGACTTTGCGCGGCACGTGCCCCGATCACAGCGACACTGCGCAAATGCTCGAGTTGCGCGCCCGCGAGCTCGCGCTGAGCGAGGATGTTTTTCGCGCTACTTCGTGAATGCCGCGCGGTAACGCTTCGTCACCTCGACATACTTGAGCGCCCAGCCCTTGAGCGCGGCCTGCTCCTTTGGTTCGAGTTGCCTAACGACCTTTCCAGGCGAGCCGAGCACGAGCGAGCCCGGCGGAATTTTCATCCCGCTGGTGACGAGCGTCTGCGCACCGAGGATGGAGCGGGCGCCGATCTCCGCCCCGTCGAGCACGATCGCCCCCATCCCAACCAGCACCTCGTCGCCGATGGTGCAGGCGTGGATGATGGCGGCATGACCGACGGTGACCAATTCGCCGAGGAGCGCGGGAAAGTCATCCGAGACATGGACGATGGCGCCATCCTGGACGTTGCTCCGCGGGCCGATCGCGATCCGATTAATATCGCCCCGCAGAACGGCCCCATACCAGATGCTGGTCTCTTCGCCTAACGACACCTCGCCGAGGACGGTGGCGTTGGCCGCGACCCATGCGCTGGGATGAATCTGCGGGCCAACCCGAAGCCGACCCTCGACCGCTTCAATCCCGCTCTGCTCCTTCTCCGTCGCCATGATAATGGAAGCTAACGCCGCATTGCCGGAAAAGGGAGCCGAAGGCGGGGATTGAACCCGCGACCTACGGTTTACGAAACCGTTGCTCTACCACTGAGCTACTTCGGCGCACGAACGAGGCGGAAGATGACATCCGCGAGCGTCTTGGGCAAGGGGGCGGCGCCGCCCCGGAAGGGCAGCGCGGCCGTAAGTAAAAATCCTAGCCAACATTCGGGGTTCGACAGCCGCTGTGTTAACGAACGGGCCCTTTCGCTATCGGCGCTACGCCGATCACTTCCTCGAGTTCGCCCAGCGCTTCACCGATCTGCCGGTGAAACAGGCCGTTATCTCCCCCTCCGCTCTCGGCCTGATGTATCCGACGAAGGGAATTCCCGACTATCCGCGCGAAGAGTTCATCGACGATCTCCTGCACGAGCACGAAAAGGAAGTGCGCTCTTGCCTAACGAAAGGGGCGCACAATGTGCAGATCGATTTCACTGAGGGCCGGCTCGCGATCAAGATCGACCCCTCCGGCGAGCTCCTGAACAGTTTCATCGAGCTGAACAATCTCGTCCTTGCCCGTTTCACTCCGGCAGAGCGGCAGCGCATCGGGATTCACACCTGCCCGGGGGCGGATCGCGATTCGACCCATAGCGCGGAGGTTGATTACGCCGAGCTGCTCCCGAGTTTGTTTGAACTGAATGCCGGAAATTTCTACATCGCCCTCGCTGGCGAACGCGATCGCGTCCGCGCCTTGCGCATCATCCGCCAGCACCTCAAACCCGAGCAGCGCGTCTTCATCGGCGTGGTCGCGCCGATCAATCCCCGGATCGAAAGCGCGGAAGAAATCCGGGATCGCATTCTGGAAGCGACTGAATACATTCCGCCCGAACAACTCGGCACGACCGATGATTGCGGCTTTTCTCCGTTCAGTGATGACACTTCCACCAGCCGTGACACCGCCTTTGCCAAGATCAGGGCGCGGGTCGAGGGGACTGCGCTCGCCGCGCGCGAACTCGGAGGGCGCTAGTGCAGCCTAACGACGAGGAAGAACTCCTCCGCTCCGCCGCGCTCCAGACCGCCAACACGGTCCTGCTCGCGCGCAAAAAAGCGGAGCGGGATTTGCGCGCGGCCAAGGAGGAGCTGGAGGGCAAGACCGAAGAGCTGGCCCATTCTCTGGCCATGATGCGAGCCACGCTCGAGTCCACCACTGACGGCATTCTGGTGACGGATTACGACGCGAAGGTAACCGACTTTAATCAGCAGTTCGTCTCGATGTGGCGGATTCCGCCGGACGTGCTTGCGGCCGGGTTGCATCAGAATTTGATCGAATTCTCAGGTCCAAAGATTGCCGATCCAGTCGCTTTTGGGACGCGCTTGCACGAAATTTACGAGAAGCGGCCGCCGGAAACGCACGACCTTTTGAACCTGTGCGACGGCCGCGTCATCGAGCGCGTTTCCAAAATCCAGCGGATCGGTGACCGCAACGTCGGGCGGGTCTGGAGTTTCCGCGACATCACCCAGCGGATCGCGACCGAGGCGGAATTGCGCGAACAAAGCGAGTGGTTCCGCGTCACCCTTGGCAGCATCGGCGACGCCGTCATCACGGTGGATAACGATTGCCACGTCACCTTCCTCAATCCGATAGCGGAAGAGCTGAGCGGCTGGAAGACCGACGCCGCCGTCGGGCGCTCGATCACCGAGGTTTTGCACCTGGTCGACGGCAAGACTCGCCAGCCGGCCCGAAATCCGATTGCCGCCGCGCTCGAGGACGGAGCGACGCAGGACCTCTCCGACCTCACCATTCTCGTTAGGCAAGATGGCCGCGAGATTCCGGTGGAAGACAGCGCCGCGCCGATCAAGAACCCGGCAGGCAAGATTATCGGAGCGGTCATGGTTTTCCATGATGTGAGCGAGCGCCGGCAAAAGGAGCGTGCCCTGCAGGAGGAATACGCCATCACCGAGCGGCTCTACGAGATCGCAACTTCAATCTCGACCTGGGCAAGGTGGTGCAGACGATCACCGCCGCCGGCACTCGCGTCACGCGGGCGCAGTTCGGCGCTTTTTTCTTCAACGTCCTCGATGAGAAAGGCTCCTCCTACATGCTCTACGCCCTCGCCGGCGTGCCGCGTTCTGCTTTCGAGAATTTCCCGATGCCGCGCGCGACCGCGATGTTCGGTCCGACCTTCCGTGGCGAAGGCGTTATTCGGCTCGACGACGTCCGCCAGGATCCGCGCTTTGGAAAAAATGAGCCGTTCCACGGATTGCCGAAGGGGCATCTGCCGGTCGTGAGTTATCTGGCGGTGCCAGTCATCTCGCGTTCCGGCACTGTTCTGGGCGGATTATTTTTCGGGCACGAAGAGGCCGGCGTTTTCAAGGAGCGGGATGAGAAGATCATCCTCGGCATCGCCGCCCAGGCGGCCGCGGCGATGGATGTGGCGCGGCTTTACCAGGCGGAACAACAGGCCCGCGCCTCGGCCGAGCAGGCCAACCAGTCGAAGGACCTTTTTCTCGCCGCGCTCAGTCATGAATTGCGCACCCCGCTCACTCCTGTTCTCGCCATTCTCTCCAGCCTGCGGGAGGAGGGCAGCCTCTCCGAAGCGCTCGCCGAAGATCTCGAAACCATCCGCCGCAACGTCGAGCTGGAAGCGCGCCTGATCGATGACTTGCTCGACATCACCCGCGGTAAACTCGAAGTGCATTGCGAGCGGGTGCGGGTGCACCGCATGCTCGAGGACGCGATCAATGCCTGTCGGCCCGACCTCGAGGCCAAACATCTGACGTTGGCGCGCGATTTTGCCAACGAAAAAACCACCATTCTGGCCGACAGCGTCCGCGTCACGCAGATCCTCTGGAACCTGCTCAAGAACGCGATCAAGTTCACTCCCGATGGCGGCACGATCACGGTTCGTTCCCGCACTCATTCCGGCGAGGGCGACGGGGCGGTCACGGTCGAAATCGAAGACACCGGCATCGGGATCGACCCGGCCCATATGGGCCGCGTCTTCGATGTCTTCGAGCAGGGCGATCGCCAGATCACCCGTCAATTTGGCGGGATCGGTCTCGGGCTCGCCATCAGCAAGGCGATCGCCGAATCGCACCAGGGCAGCCTGACCGCGGCCAGCGCGGGGCCGGGTCGGGGAAGCACTTTTAAGCTGACCCTTCCTTTCGACGGTTGTGAGGAAGACGAAGGCAGAGTCCCAGGAGCGGCGCGGGCCACGCTTAACGCCGTGCCGTCACCGGCGCCTGGCCCAACCTCACGGCCACAGCGGATTCTGCTCGTGGAAGATCACGCCGACACAGCCGCGATCCTCGTCCGCCTCCTCCCCCGAATGGGGCATGACGTCGTCCACGCCGACACCGTCGCGGGCGCTCTGAAACTGGTCGCATGCGAGATGCCGGTTACGCCGATCAGCTTTGTCATGAGCGATCTCGGTCTGCCCGATGGCAGCGGCCTCGACCTCATGCGCGAGCTCTCCTCCAAATACGGCTTGCGCGGAATCGCCCTGAGCGGGTTCGGGATGAATTCCGACCTCGCGCAAAGCACGGCCGCGGGCTTCTCCCGCCAACTCGTCAAGCCGATCGACATCGCGACGCTGCGGGCGACGATCGCGGAAATGACCAGCGGCGCCTAACGATTCGCTAGCCGGTGCCGGTGCTGCCGGGAGCGGAAACGAAAATTTGTGCGATTTGTTTCCGATGCAAAAAACATCCGGCGTTCATCTCTTTTCCCCGCTGCAAATGCGCGGGATCGAATTTCGCAACCGCATCGCGGTCTCGCCGATGTGCCAGTATTCGAGCGAGGATGGTTTCGCCAACGACTGGCACCTCGTTCATCTCGGGAGTCGCGCGGTCGGCGGGGCCGCGCTTGTTTTCACCGAGGCGGCCGCGGTCACGGAGGAAGGGCGAATCAGCCCGCAGGATCTCGGGATTTGGAAAGATGATCACGTCGAGATGCTGCGCCACATCTTCAAGTTCATCGCGGCGCAGGGCGCGGTCCCGGCCATGCAACTCGCGCATGCCGGACGCAAGGCGAGCACGAGCGCGCCTTGGAAGGGCGGGAATTCGTTAGGCCCTAACGAAGGAGGCTGGAGCCCGATTGACGGCCCGAGTCCGCTCCCTTTTGCAGAGGATTACCAAACCCCGCAGGAACTCGATCGGGCCGGGATCGAGCGGGTGCGGGAAGCATTTGTCGAAGCCGCCCGCCGCGCCGAGGAGGCGGGCGCGCAGGTGGTCGAAATTCACGCCGCCCACGGTTATCTGCTGCACAGTTTTCTCTCGCCCCTGAGCAACCAGCGCAGCGATGAATACGGCGG
>JBKJNW010000207.1:0-9292 GCA_046593335.1 Chthoniobacterales bacterium
GCTGATCCGATCGATGGCGGATTGTCCGACGCCCACGGGCGACTTGGCGGCGATCGGTTCGATGTAATAAAAGCGCACCGCCATGTTGCCCTGCGTGTCGATGTTCAGCTCGTTCACGCGCGCGGCGCCATCGACGATGTATTCGTGGCTGCTGACAGAAACGATGGAGCGGATCGCGACTTCGTAAGTGCCGCCCGGGAGTTCGCAACGCCAATAAGGGGTGCGCGGAACCGGCGTCGGGCTGGGCGAAGGGGAAGGCGCCTGGCTGTGCGCGCTCGCGCTCGCGAGGAGCAGGATCAAAAATGCCAATCGCTTCATAGACTTATTGCGGTGCGAGATCGTTTCGATAAACCGTGCCGCCTTTCATCACGAAACCAACGCGGCCGAGGAGCGCGACGTCCTGCAACGGATCGCCCGGGACTGCGATAAGATCGGCCAATTTTCCGGCCTCCACGCTCCCGACCCGGTCCTGCCAGCCGATGATCTCGGCGTTCAAGCTCGTCGCCGCGACAATCGAGGCCATGGCCGGTTCGCCCAGTTTGTGGCGGACGACGAATTCCTTCCAATTCTCCCCGTGCTCGATGACGGCGGCGTCGGTTCCGAAACCAATCGGAATTTTTGCCGCGAGGGCGCGTTTGAAACCGGCAAACATGATGCCGCCCATCTTCCGGCTCCGCTCGCGCTCGGATTCGGGCACGTTGTTCTTGATTCCGTTCTGTTCGATCGAATCGATCACTTCCAGGGTCGGGACGTAAAAGGTTTTGCGATTCGAAGCTTTGATGAGCGCGATCGCTTCATCGTCCAGATCGGAGCCGTGATCGACCGTGCGCACCCCGGCGCGAATCGCGGCCTTAATTCCCGCCGCGCCGTGCGCGTGCGCCGCCACCTGTCCGCCCCAGCGCGTCGCTTCCACCACCGCCGCCTTGATTTCCTCATCGGAATATTGCTGGCGCCCGGGCTCGATCCCTTTCGAGAGGACCGCGCCGGTGGCCATGATCTTGATGAAATCCGCGCCGTTCTTGAAATTGGTTCGGACCGCTTTCGTGATTTCGTCCGGGCCATCCGCGAGATTCTTCACCAGCGGCGCATCGAGGTAGATCGAGAACTGTTTCGCGTCGCCCGCGCCGCCGGTCGATGAAACATAATTCCCGGCCACCAACATTCGCGGACCCGGGACCGCGCCGTCATTGATCGCGTTGCGCAGATCGACGTCGACGAAGGGCCAGGTCGGACCCATGTCGCGGCAGGTAGTGAAGCCTGCGCGCAAAGTGACGAGCGCATTGCGTGCGCCCCAGAGCGCGTCGTGGCCGGGAGTGGTTTTGGCCAGCGCGTCTTCCCAATGCACGCCCATTTTGCCGGTGAGATGCGTGTGCAGATCGATCAAGCCCGGAAGCAGCGTCGCGTCGCCCAGGTCGATCACCGTCGCCCCCAAGGGAACGGCAAGATTGCGCCCGACCTCCGAAATTTTTTCGCCTTCCACTCGCACCATCGCCGGCGCCAGAGCGGCGCCGCCGCGCCCGTCGAGCAGGCGACCTGCCTTGATGATTGTGATCGGGGGCGCAGCGGTTTGTGAATTCCCGCCGATCGGCGACCCCACGATGCCCAGAGTGACGGCAAGCAGACAACGGAAGACAGGCGGAATGTGAAGGTTCATCGACGCAGGTTTACTTTTCCGCCGCGCGCGAACCAAGCAGGAACTTTCCGTGCGGGATGACAGAAGCGCGTTTTGCGGCGACAAAACCATCATGGACGAAACAAAAATCCCGACGCGCGAAGAATTGCCCGAGGCCGATAAGTGGGATCTTTCACACCTATTCAGCAGCGCCGACAAATGGAGTGAAGACTTTGCCTGGATCCAGGCGGCCTACCCGCGCCTAACGACATGGAAGGGACGGGTGGGCGAATCGGCCCTCACCTTGGCGGAGATGCTTGAGTTCGACAAGGGTCTCGATCTGAAGATTGAGCGCGTTTACCACTACGCTTCGCTGCAACTGGCCGAGGACAGCTCAAATGCCGCCTTTCTGGCGCGCATGGGAGAGCTCCAGAACCTGCTCACCACCATCGGCGAAGTGACTTCCTTCTTCGTCCCGGAAATCCAGGCGATCGAGGACGAAAAGTTTGCGGAATTTCTCGAGGATCCGGCGCTGGCGGAATGGCAAATCCGGCTGCGCAAGATCCGCCGAATGAAGCCGCACGTCCTCTCGGAAAAGGAAGAGCGGCTGCTCGCCCTCGGGAGCGCCGCGCTCGACGGTTACGACGACGCTTTTTCGCAGCTGACCGATGTCGACATGAAATTCGGCACCCTGCTCGACGAGAAAGGCGAGGAGCGCCCGCTCACGCAAAGCTCCTACAGCAGCTTCCTGGTAAAGCGCGATCACGCGCTGCGGAAACGGGCTTTCCACCAGTTCTACGCCGAGTTTCAGGATCACCAGTTCACCCTCGCGAGTTCGCTTTCCTATTCGGTGAAAGCGGATGTCTTCCGCGCGCGCTCCCGGAATTATCCTTCCGCGCTGGAGGCTTCGCTTTTCAAAGACGACATCCCGCCCGCGGTTTACGACGCGCTCATCGGATCCGTTAGGCAAAATTTGCAGCCTCTCTTTCGTTACTACGAATTGCGCCGGCGCGTTCTCGGGCTGGCGGAGCTGCACGCCTACGACACCTACGTGCCGCTGGTGGCGGAGATCGAGACCAACATTTCCTTCGATGAAGCGATCACTGATGTCCTTGCTTCGCTGGCGCCGTTAGGCGGGGAATATGTCGAGGCGTTAGGCGCGGGGCTGCGCGGGCGCTGGTGCGATCGCTATGAATCGAAGGGGAAACGGAGCGGCGCATTTTCTTCCGGCAGCTACGGCGCGCCGCCCTACATTCTGATGAACTACAAGCCCGACGTCTTCTCCGACGTTTACACCCTGGCCCACGAAGCGGGGCACTCGATGCACACCTGGCTGGCGCAACGGGCGCAGCTCTATCAGAACGCCGATTACCCGATCTTCCTCGCGGAAGTCGCGTCCACCTTCAACGAAGAGCTGCTTACCCATTACCTGCTCGAGCGCACGACCGATCCGAAGATGCGAGCCTACATCATCAATCGGCAGATCGATGACATCCGCGGCACGCTTTTCCGGCAAACGATGTTTGCTGAGTTTGAGAAAGTCATTCACGCGCTGGAGGAGAGCGGCGCGGCTCTGACCCTGGAAGTTTTCAAGACCGAGTATCGCAAATTGCTCGAGGCCTACTTCGGACCGGATGTGGTGCTCGATCCCGAGCTCGACCTCGAATGCCTGCGCATCCCGCATTTCTATAACGCCTTTTACGTTTACAAATATGCCACCGGCGTTTCGGCCGCGATTGCGCTCGCGGAACGCGTCCTCTCGGGAGCTCCCGGAGCGGTCGAGGCGTATCTTGGTTTCCTGAAATCGGGCGGCTCGAAATTTCCGCTCGAGACTTTGCAGGCGGCGGGAGTCGATATGCGAACGCCTGCGCCGGTCGAGAGCACGCTGAGTTTGTTTGACCGGCGTTTGCGCGAGCTCGAGGCGCTCTTGTAATTCCGGCAAAGTGGGAGCCGCCTTTGTGCGGCGATTTGTGGCGCCTTCACAGCAAGAACGTCATCCTTTCGGGGCGCAAAGGCCCCTCCCACATTCCAGTTTCGGGGCCGGGCCCGGCAATTGCTATTTCGAGAGGGAATGAGACTCGAATGGCGATTGCGCAGCGCCTGCGGCTACGCCGAACTCGGAATGGATCGCGAATCCATGGCCGAGCTGAATTCCATCCCGAAAACGCAGCAGGATCGCCCGGAAGTCCTGCAACTGCGGCTGCATCATCTCATGCTGCGCAATTCGTGGAAGCGCGCGCTCACTCTCAGTCGCAAGCTCTGCCGCGTCGCGCCCGATTGCGGCGCCGGTTTTCTCCATGCCGGATTTTGTTTGAACCAGCTCGGTCGCACGGAAGATGCCCGGCGCATTCTCCTGAAGGGTCCGCCGGCGCTGCGGCGGGAACCGATTTATTATTACAATCTCGGCTGCTACGAAGCGCTTCTTGGTCATTTGCAGGACGCGGCCCGTTATCTGGAGAGGAGCTTCCAGATGGACAGCCACTTTCGCGCGATCGCAAAAAAAGATCCTGACCTGAAGATGGTGCAGGAGCTGTTGTAGGGCGGGCGCTCCGACGGTCTCCATTTTTTTCCAGCCGACGGCAGGCGGAGCGCCCGGGCCTACAATTCAATTCTTCGACGCCGCGTCCTGTTTCTGCGAGCATCGGCCGATGCAGCGCGAAGTGGAACTGACGATCGACGACATTGCCTTCGGCGGAAAAGGGGTAGGCCGCGCCGCGGGTAAGGCGGTTTTCGTTCCTTTCACGATCGCGGGCGAAAAGATCACCGTTCGCATTGTTCGCGAAAAAAAATCATTCGCCGAAGCCGAACTCGTCCGGGTAACAGAGCCGTCCCCGGATCGCACGGCGCCGCCCTGTCCCTACTTTGGCCGCTGCGGCGGCTGCAGCTACCAGCACATGAGTTATGAGCACGAGCTGCATTGGAAATCGCACCAGGTCGCACAGGCTTTGCAGCGAATCGGGAAATTCCGCGAGCTGCCCTTGCGCCCGATTGTGCCTTCGCCGCTCGAGTACGAATATCGCAACCGCATCACGGTCCACGTCGAGGACGGCGTCGTCGGTTTCTTCCGGCACGACGCTCATCGTTTGATCGACGTCGAGCGCTGCGCCATCGCCGCGCCCGAAGTGAACGCGGAACTGGCGGCCTTGCGCGCGCGCCGACCGCGCGACGGGCATTACACTTTGCGCGCCGGCCATGGTCCGCGCGTTTTTTCGCAAACGAATGACGCCGTCGCGACGCACCTGGCCGATTCGATCGCGGGCTTCATCCCGCCCGATCAATTGCTCCTGGTCGATGCCTACTGCGGCGCGGGTTTTTTCGCCCGGCGTTTGCTCGAGAAATTCCCGCGCATCGTGGGGCTCGACTGGGACATTCACGCCATCGCCGTTGCCCAGGCCAGCGCAACCGAAGCCGAGACCTATCTCACCGGCGAGATCGCACCGCAGCTCGCCGCGGTCCTCGAAGAAGCCGATGGCGCGCGCACGACTGTCATTGTCGATCCGCCGGCCACTGGCCTCGGACCGGACGTTCGCGAAGTTTTGGCGCAGTATCCGGTGGCGACGCTCCTCTATGTTTCCTGCAATCCGCCCACTCTGGCGCGCGACCTGGCCGCGCTTGGCCCCGCCTTTCGTCTCGAGAGCGTGACTCCTTTCGACATGTTTCCGCAAACGGCCGAAATCGAGGTCTTGGCTCAGCTCAGCGCCAGCGCGCCCGCCGCTTGACTTCGTAGTTAGGCAAAGAGAGCATTGCGGCAGTTCTTTGTTCTGCTTAATGGCCGCGCCGGTGCGAGGCCAGCGGGGGACCCAAATTTCAGGCGCGCGAGCGTCTGAATCGGGGCGAACGAGGTGCGACCTCGAGAGCATTTAATGGCTCCAGCCCGACAGCTAACCTCGTCAGCATCATTAAAGTGAGAAGAACGGTTTCGTCGCGCGAGACCGCGAGTTTGTACTGAAGTTTCTGATACCGACCAACGTTAAACGACCGCGCAACGTCGATGTGCCGCGCGCGGCGGCCATCCTTTACGGCGACTGGGGCACGAGCAAGGCCTACGTCATCGGCCTGGCTTTTGCCGTCGGCGGTTACGCCTCTTTCTGGCTCATCGCGGCGATGTGCGTGCTGACGGCGCTCGTCGGCATCAATTACATTATCGTCTGCCGTCTCTACCCAGAAGGAGGCGGAGTCTATGCCAGCGTGCGCCATCGTTCCGAGGTCATCTCGATCGTGGGCGCGTTTCTGCTCATTGCGGATTACCTCGTCACGGCGGCGATCAGCTCGCTCTCTGCCTTCCACTATCTCGGCGTCCCGCACCCGGAGAAATTTGCTGCGCTCGCCATTCTCATCATTGGCCTGCTTAATCTCCTCGGACCCAAGCACACCGGCGGTCTCGCTTTCCTTATCTCAGTCCCGACTGCGATCGTGGTGGTCGCGCTGGCCGTCTTCAGCCTGCCGCATCTTGGCGCGGCGGCGGTGCACCTCGAGCCGTTGCACGGATCGTTTTGGCAGAACTGGAATGGCTTTGTCGCGATCGTGCTCGCGCTCTCGGGCGTCGAGGCGATTGCGAATTCCACCGGCGTGATGCGGCTCAATCCCGGGAGCACCGAGGCCAATCCTTCCGTCACGAAGACTTCCACCCCGGCTCTGCTTTGGGTCATGGTCGAGGTCTGCCTCTTCACCGCCCTGCTCGGCTTCGCGATGAACGCTCTGCCGGGATTGCATGTCGTGAATGGTGAAGTGAACGCGCCCGGCGCGCATGGGGTACGCGACTACATGCTGCGCTACATGGGGGAAAACTTCGCTAACATTGCGCTTGGTCCCGCCCTCGGCCACACCTTCGGCGTCATCATCAGCGTCGTCTTCGGCTGTCTCCTGCTTTCGGCCGTCAACACCTCGGTTGTCGCCCTCATCACGATCCAGTTCCTCATGGCGCGCGATCGCGAGATGCCGAAGATTTTCGAACGCCTGAACAAATGGGGCGTGCCGGGCTTCGGTCTTCTGTTGGCGACTTTGGTCCCGATGCTCCTCGTCGTTTTCGTGCGCGATATTGCCGGTCTGGCCGAGCTCTATGCCGTCGGCGTCGTCGGCGCCATCGCGACCAACCTCGGTGCGACCGCGACGGATCGGACGAAGAAGATGAAGCGGTGGGAGCGCACTCTCATGTTCGCCACCTTCATCGTCATGGCCGCGATCGAGGTATCGCTCCTGATCGACAAGCCGAACGCGCGCTATTTTGTCGCCACCATCCTCGCCGTCGCCCTCATCCTGCGCGGGCTGGTGCAGGAAAGCCGGCTGAAAAAACAGGCGGCCCGCGTCCCAGAACGATTGCCGATGCAGATTGCGCCGACGGCGGGCGCGCCGCCGGTCGACCTGGGTGGCGGGGAAGCGATGCTCTGCGCAATTCGCGGCACGGGGCGAACGCTCGATTTTGCCTTGCGCGAAGCACGTGAGACGGGCCGCCGGCTTTACCTGCTCTACGTCCGCGAGCAGGCCTTCATGACGGAGCAGGACGCCAGGCGCAAATGGCAGGAAGACCCAGAGGCGCGAGCCATTTTCGAGAAAGCCAGTGCTCTTTCTCCTGACCGGCCGCCGCTTTTCTGTTATGCGGTGAGCGATTCTGCCTCGCAAACGATTGTCGACATCGCGGCCACTCTGGGAGCCTCGCGCCTCATCCTCGGCGCTCCCGGCCGGCACGCGATGACTAATCTTCTGCGCGGTAATCTGGTCCGCGAAGTTTCCGATACTCTCCCGGAAGAGATTGACCTGTTGGTTTACGCCTAACGACGCTCTTCGGCGCCGATGTTCACGGTAACCTTGTGCAAAAGCAAGGCGCCCGATCGCCGCAACAGCTGCTTGGGGGCGAGCCACTGCATCGACGAAGGCCGGATGACGAGGCCGGCAACGGAGTTGCAGGAAGCGGAACCGCAAACGCTGATTTGGATCTCAGTTCTGCGCCAGCCAAGGGCGGCTCAGATTGCCCGGGAGGAGTCTGGGCGGGGTGGGCCAGGCGTATTGCCCTAACGAACTTCTCTCATCCGCATCTCGACGAATTTGTTCCGCCACTTGGCGACCGCCGGTGCATCGAAACTCGGCGCGGCGGATTGGGCGGGCACGACCCGGAAGCGAGCCCTGGATGGGCCCGAAGGGTCAAAGCAGTAGAGAAATGTGCTGCCCAGCGGGGTCAATCGCACGATCGAAACGGCCTTGGGCTGATCCTCGTTCCCCTCGACGGAGATTTCAACGAGTCCGGCAGTCGCCATCTCCTGCAGTTCCCGGCAGTCGCAGCGAGCGGTCAGTCTTAGACCGGGGCCGCTCTGCGCGGCGGCGGTCATCAATTGGTGGGCGTGGTTAAAGTTCATCACCGCTACCTCCTCGATCCCGCTCGCGCTGCGTAGCGCCCGGATCGTCGGGGGTCGGACAATCGACCGCCGCTCAATGTAATCGGCTTTGGACTCTTAGCCAAGGGTATCAAACCTGCCCCGCACGGAAGATACGTCAGGTGCAGAGGCCGGAGGCAAGTTGGGAAAGCGGTCGTTCGGAGAAATTACTTGCCCGCTGGTGCGATGCGTCGCTTACTCCCCTCGCACTCATGGCAGAACCTCTTATCGAAGCGCCGGGTGTGCATCGCCCTCGCAACGTCGACTGGAAACGGGCTGCCGCCCTTCTCTACGGCGACTGGGGAACGAGCAAAGCGTATGTCATCGGCCTTGCCTTTGTCGCCGCCGGGTTCGCCTCCTTCCCGCTCATCCTCGCGGTCTGCGCGCTGACGGCCGTCGTCGGCTTTAACTACATCATCGTCTGCGCGCATTTTCCCGACGGGGGTGGGGTCTATTCTGCCGCCCGGCAACAAAGCCGTTTCCTCGCCTCAGCCGGCGCGCTCCTTCTGGTCGCGAATTTCATCGTCACCGCCGCACTCAGTGGCTGGGCGGCGGTGAGCTACTTCGGCGTCCCGCCACAATATGCGCGCGTCGCCACCATGGTCCTCGTGCTCATGGTCGGCGCGATCAATTTCTTCGGCCCCAAACACAGTGGCAGCGTCTCGATTTATCTCGCCATCCCCGCCGTCCTCACGGTCTTGGTCATCATCGGGCTGAGCGCCGGCTACTTGAGCACCGTCCACCTCGAGCCACGGCACGAGAATCTGGGCGTGGCCTGGACACAATTCGTGGGCGTCATCCTCGCCCCCAGCGGCGTGGAAGCGGACGCCAATCTCACCGGCGTGATGAAACTCGATCCGGGCTCCACCCCAGACCATCCCAAGGTCACGCGGACGGCGGCAAAAGCGATCATCCCGGTCGCGATCGAGGTCGTCCTGGGCACGGCGCTCCTCGGCTGGGCCATGCTTTCGATGCCGAAGATGTTTACCCCGGAACTGACCGCGCACGCTGAGGACATGCTCCGTTTTCTCGGCGAACATTACGGCTCGCTCGTGGTCGCGCAGTGGTTTGGGAGCGCCTTCGGGATCTTCGTCGGCGTCGTCTTCGGCCTCCTCCTTTTCAGCGCGGTCAACACCGCGGTCGTCGCGCTCATCGGCGTCATCTACATGATGGCGCAGGACGGTGAAATGCCGAGGCAACTGGCGCGACTGAACCGCCACGGCGTGCCGAGCATCCCGCTTTTCGTCGCGGTCGTTATCCCGATTTTCGTTCTCGCGGTGACGCGAAAATTCGAAGCCCTGGCCGGTCTCTA
>JBKJNW010000165.1:0-5095 GCA_046593335.1 Chthoniobacterales bacterium
CGCCGGAACGCTCTATCGCAGCGTCGATCATGGCCTGACTTGGACGGCCTCCAATACAGGCTTCACCGGAGTCCCCGATGCGTTCACCGATAACGACACGAGCGTTTTTGTGGCGACAGAGACGGACGGTCTTTTCCGCAGCATGGATGATGGCGTGACCTGGTCGGCCCTGGCCAACACCAGCCAGTTGTCTCCGGTCAAGCTGCTCTACGCGAATGGCGTCTTGTATGTCGGCAGCGGTGTGACCGGAGTCTATCGATCAACCGATAACGGCAGCACATTCATTCCTTCATCCAACGGTTTGCCGCCCCAGTCAGAAATCGTGGCCATGGCTAATGTTGGCACGACGGTGTTCGTCGGCGTCTCCACTCTTTTCCCGCAGCCACAGGGCGTGTATCGCAGCACGGATGGAGGCGTGAATTGGGTGCAAGTGAACAACGGCTTGGGCAACAATCCCTCGATCAACGATCTCGTCGTCAAAGGGACTACCCTTTTCGCTGCGAAGGCAGGCCTTTTCGACGGCGCGATTTACAAGTCCACCGATTCGGGAGTTACCTGGACGTTGTCTAACAGTGGCAACCCGGACCAACCGGAGGTGCTTCACGCGGCCGGAGACGGCTCCCTGTATTTGAGCGCGTTTAACGGGTCTTTGACCCGCTCGATCTACCGCAGCACCAACGACGGCGCTTCCTGGGCTGCGACCGGCCCCGGCATTCCCGTGACCGAGGCGACGGACGAGTTTGCTTCGATCGGCGGCGAAGTTTTCGCCGGGCTGGGTCTTTACGGGAGCGTCTATCGAACCATCGATGCTGGCGCGACCTGGCAGCCTTCCAATATTGGGCTGCCTGAAGTGGACGTGAAAACTATTTTCCTTTCCGGCAGCAACCTCTTTTCGGGAAGCCTCAGCAATCCTGGCGTCCACCTTTCCACCGATGGCGGCAATACGTGGCTGCCTTCCGGCAATGGTTTGCCCTTCGCAATCAAGATCGTCAACGCTTTCGCGCAGAATTCCAGTTATCTCTTCGCGGGGCTCGACGGCCAGGGAACATATCGGAGCAGCGACAACGGCGCCAACTGGGAACCAGCGAACCAAGGCTTCACCACATTCGGTCTTTACATCCACTCGTTAACCGTGAACGGCAACGACGTTTACGCTGGAACTGAGGATGGCGTTTTCCGAACCATCAACAACGGCACGAACTGGACGATCGCCAGCCCCATCGTCTCCGGCAGCCGACCGCAGGTACATTCGGTGGTGGTCTTGGGCGGTAGCATTTATGCCGGGACCTCCGTCAACGGCATCTTTAAGTCCTCGGATAACGGAGCGACCTGGACCTTCTCGAGCAATGGGATACCCAGCGCGGTTCCGATTCTTTCGCTCGTCGTGCGCGGGACTGACCTCATTGCGGGGACCGGGAGCGGAGTCTATATCAGCTCCGACAATGGCGCGAACTGGTCATCGCGCAGCAGCGGCCTCGCCGTGGGACAGGCCCGCACGGTCGCGGCCTTGGATGATACGTGGGTGACGGCGATTTACGACATCTTTAACGGCGGTTCCCAAGGCGTCTTCATGACCACCAACAGTGGAGTGACCTGGTCGGCGTTTTCGGGAGGCATCGGCTTGAACGCCGTCCGCGCACTTGCGATCAGCGGCAGCACCATTTTTGCCGGAACGGAAACCCAATCCATCTGGACAGCGCCATTGCAGGTGACGGTGGGCAACACCCTCAGCGTCCTATCTCAGAGCGTGACTCGTCAGGTAAAAGGCACGCGAGCGATGGCAACCGACCAGGTCGTCGTCAAGGACCAAAATGGTCAGGTGGTCTCTGGAGTCACAGTCTTCGCGGATTACTCTGGCCCTAACGCGGGGAGCGTCTCTGGCATCACCAATACCGGTGGCCTCGTGAAATTAAAGACGCGTGGGGCGCGCAATCCAGTCGGAACCTGGTGCTTCACGGTCACGAACCTGACCAAGAGCGGCTACACCTACGATCCTAACGCCAACGTGGTCACGACCCAGTGCGAAAACTAACAGTAGGAGCCAGTGGACTTTCGGGGCCGCTTCCGTAAGGAGCGAGAGCGAACGAAGGCGGTCCGGTTGATTCTCCATGCAACTGACTTCCGTTGGTTCCGAGTAGGAGCCCGACGGAAGCTTCAGGCAACGGCTGGCGAAGTCGCAAGGGCGTCCCGGAATCTTCCGGGGCACCTTCCGCGATTCCAGCGGTCGGCCCGGAACGTGCGGACACGGCTGCGCGAGGCCGGAAAGGCCCTCCGGAACGTTCAGCCACGCATTCCTGAAGTTTGGAATGGCAGCCTGAACCGTGGCACAAACCAAAGCGAATTCGGGCGCTACCTTGAGCCAGGCAAACTTCCGCGCGGATTTCAACATCAATGGCGCGATCAACGGGATCGATATCGGAATCGTAAAAGCGGCTGCGGGCGGGGGCTCCCTCCCTATTCAGGGCAAATCATCTCAGAATTGAAGGGTCAACCTAAATAAAGAATATGATCGCTACCTTGCTTCTCGCCATCGGCGCTCTCCAGTTTTGTCCCGGAAGTTGTGCAGGTAACAACTCTGTAACTTTTCCGTTGTCGCGCGGCAGAAGGTCACTTTGGTAAATATCCGCACATCCAAAACCTAAATCTCATAAAAATGAAAAAACTACTTTCCTTTTTCACCCTTGGCCTTCTCACTTTTTCACTTTTGTCTACTCCTGCCTCCGGCAAGGTTCGCGCCGGCGCAAAGACCACACCCGGACGCTCGGTCGGGGGAAATGTCGCACAGTTGGCTCCGCCGACGCCGCCGTTTGATGCGCCCTGGCTTTCATTTAATACGGCGTTCGATTCCACCAGCGGCAGGCCCGTCGCCCTCGCGACCGGCGACGCGGATGGCGACGGCGATCGCGACGTCGTCGCCGCCCGCGCCTTCGCCCAAGGCGGTTTCGTCCTGCTCCTCAACGAGGGCGCCGGACGCTTCTCCGCGCCGGTCTCCTACTCCGGCACGGGCAATTCCGCCGGGATCGTCATGACCGATCTCAACGGCGATGGGGCGCTCGATGTGGCGGTGACCGATTCCGACGCGCTGACGAGCGGAAACACCGTCTCCGTTTATCTCGGCGTAGGCAATGGCACCTTCGGCTCGCGCCAGGGATTCTCCGTGGGGACAGGCGCGGTGGTTCCCATCGGAATCGTCGCGGCCGATTTCGACGCGGATGGCGACGTGGACCTCGCGGTCGCCGCTTATGGTTCCACCGGGAGCGGCTCCACGGTGGTCTTGCTCCGGAATAACGGCAACGGAACCTTTGCCGCACCGATCAGTTTCCCGGCGGGTCCGAAGCCCTCCGATCTCGCGGTGGGCGACCTGAACGGCGATGGCCGGCCCGATCTCGTCGTCGGCAACCTCGACTACGAGGTGAACGTGCTCATCAATAATGGCTCGGGCGGATTCGCCCCACGCGTGGCCTACGCGAACCTGAACACCTTCTTCGCCGGCAATTTCTACCCTGCCGTCGCCCTTGGCGATCTGGACCGCGATGGCGACATCGACGTGCTCTACGGCAACACTCAGACTTCGACGGGCACGACGGGTCATGTGGTCCAGTTGCGTAATACGGGCACGGGCACACTCACCCGGGCCGCGGATATCCCGCTGGTGGCGAATAGCGGGGGTCCAGCCGATCTGGCCACGGCCGATCTCAACGGCGACGGCGCCCTCGACATTCTCGCCACGAGCCGCACCGGGCGCACCTCCGACGGCTATTATGTGATCTTGAACAATGGCACCGGTGGCTTCGGCCCCGCTGTCCTTTACCCCGCCGGGCAATCCACCTCCGCGGTCGCAGCCGCCGATGTCGATGGCAACGGCGCGCTCGATGTCCTGACGGCTGATGAATATTCCATCGCCATCACCGTGCATCTCAATCCCGGGACAGGTCTCTTTCCGACATTGGCCGATGACTTTGCAGATTTTAACCAGAGCTTCATGGACGCGGCGGACATCGACGGCGACGGTGATCTTGATATTTTCACCTCCGGATCCCATCCCGCCCAGAGCGAAGGAACGATTCTGCGCAACGATGGAACCGGCCGGTTCTTGAACCGAACCGCGATAAATAATGGACTCGATGGCATCGCGGCCGGCGTCTTGCGCGACCTGAACGGAGACGGGAAGCCGGACCTGTTGTTCAATAACTCCAACACGGCGCCGGAGTCTGATTTCTTCACCGCGCTGAATAACGGCGACGGCACCTTCGGCCCCATTGTGCGCTGGGTGCTGAACAGCGGCGGGTTGGCCGAGATCGATGCCTTCGACCTCGACGGCGATGGCGATCTCGATGTGGTGGATATGGGATCGGTAGGGTCGGGGAGTTTCTACATCGCGCTGAACAATGGCAACGGGACCTTCCAGACGCCCTCCGTTTACAATCAACTGCCCGGTGGTCCCGAAGATGTCGTGGGGGGCGATTTCAACCACGATGGCAAAATCGATCTCGCCATGACCGATAACGGTCTTTTCGGGTTCGACGCGCGGGTGTTCATCGTGCTCGGGAACGGCAACGGCACCTTCGGGGCGCCGATCGTTTATACCGTCGGCGGCGGCCCGCTCTATCTCGTGACCGCGGATTTCGACCAAGATGGCAACCTCGATCTCGCGACCATAAACACCGGCCTTAACGGCCCGGGAAACGAAAGCGTGACGTTGCTCTTCGGCACCGGCACCGGCTCGTTCAGTCGCATCACGACTTACTACGCGCCCTACTCGCCGGATCTGCTTGGCGCCACCGGTATCACCGCTGGCGACATCGACGGCGATGGCGACCCCGACATTGTCACAACCGGCGTCTCGAACGATGTCGCGACTTATTTCAACGACGGCGCGGGAAATTTCTCCTTCCCGTATCGCGAGGGAGCTTTTGCCGGCACGCACTGGCCGTTGTTCGCTGATTTCACCGGCGATGGCGTGGCGGATCTGGCGGTCCTCAGCCACCGTCTTCCGCTCGGCTTGGATAGCGGAGTCGGCATCCTGCGGGGGGTCACTGCCGGAGCTACGGATACGGTGCAGATCACTCGCGCTCAGTATTCCAGCAGAAAGAGC
>JBKJNW010000020.1:0-16260 GCA_046593335.1 Chthoniobacterales bacterium
AGCTCCCAGTTGAAACTGCGCGCGTTATACGGGCACGCCGCCATGCAGAGTCGGCAACCGATGCAGCGATCGTTATCGATTAAGACGACGCCATCCTGCCGTTTAAAAGTCGCATCGACCGGGCAGACCTTCGTGCACGGCGGATTGTCACATTGGAAGCAGGGCTGCGGAAAATAATACGGCGCAGTCTTTTCGGAATCCTTGATCCGCAACACCTTGATCCACTCCCGTGTTGGAGGGATAAAGTGCATCTTCGAGCACGCCTCTGTGCATTTGCCGCAGCCGTCGCACTTCGCGAGATCAATCGCCATAATCCACTTCCGCCCCGGCACGCCCACACGCGCCGCGGCACCCGTAAGGGGATGCGTCGCCGCCATCGCCGCCTCGTGGGTTTCGGCAGCGCGGACACTACTCCCCGCCACGCGACCCAGCGCTACCGCCCCCAAAACCAGCAAGCCCGTTTTTACGAACTCACGCCGACTGCGCTCGGACCCGCAGGAACCGCCACCTCCACATCCGCAACCGCCCTGCTTTGGCTTGGGCATTTCGCTCAAACCCGGGGTTAGGTCTTCGTCGTTCTCTAGGTAGAATTTGCCCATGTACGGTCCCCGCCGGAGCTCGGGTAACGCGACCCTCGCAAAAAGAGGGCTTCAGTGCTCCGCATCCTTCCGGAAAAACTATGCAATTTTCGCATGGCAGGTAAAGCGCGCATTTTCTCGGTTGCGCCGCGAATCATCAGACGCCAGCGAATTGCCCGCGATAATCACTCGGCGACTGCCCGGTGAATTTTTTAAACGTGCGGTTGAATTGCGAGAGCGACTGGAAGCCGATCTCGAACGCGACTTCGCTGATGCGCAGATTTGGGTTCTGCAAAAGATTGCGCGCTTTCTCGATGCGGGTGCGGGCGACGAATTCAATGAAGTTCAGTCCCGTGGTCTCCTTGAATTTTTCGCTGAAATAATTCGCGCTCATATTCACCACGCGCGCCACGTCGGGCAGAGAAAACTTTTCTCGATAATGCTGGCTAACGTAATCACGCGCCCGCGCGACGGGTTCAGGCTCGGCGTGGCCGCTTTGCAGCGTGAGCTGATCGGCGCACAACGTTAGGTGCTGCGCGAAAATGGTCAGCAGCTGGATGAGCGCTTCGTATTGCCGTCGGGGAATGACCCGCGTATTGAAATAAGCTTCTTCGATTTTTTTCAAATCAACGTCCGTGCCCCATTTGATGAGGGTTTTGGCAATAGCATTGAAGCCGCTTTTGTCGGGATGGTGCAGCAGAATGTGGCCGGTATGGAGAAATGCGATCAGCTTGTCGCCCACCCGCACCGGGACCGCGGTCTCACACAAACCGGCGAAACATTTCAACGTCTTCGGGCGGAGTTGTGCTTTTTTTTCGAGCTTCTGTTGCAAGGCATAACACTCGGCGCAGCTGGTGTTGGTCCTTGCCATCAAGGCGCAGAACGGATTCTCCTTGCCCCGCGCAAAGTGAATCATGTTGAGCATTTCCGGGGCATGAAGAGCCAACGGCAACCCCGTCCCGCGTGTAAACGCGCGCTCATAGTCGCGATAGATCTGCGATTGCGACAATGTATCGAGCATGCGGTTACCGTTTTTCTTCATGTGTTGCCGCGGCGCTTTTCATCATCCTTCGCTGCCGTGTCGGCGGTTTACGGGCCCGGCTCGAGCACGAAGAATCCGGTTTCGCCGCCGCCTGACGTGACGTTAACGACAGGCGAATTCGACAGACGAACCATTGCGCCGCAGACCCTCCCGCGAAAAAGAAATGGATTTGTGTCCACGAACATCGGCTGCAATTTCCAGTCGTTCTCGCTGAATATCGGAAATTCTTCCGTGTGTAAATTGACCGCTTCCTGCACGACAAAATCTTGTGTCAGTGCGATCGCGACTGCCTCGTCCCATTCGCTTTCAGTCATCCGCGAACCGATGTAAACACCGCGTCCGCCGTAGTCATCATTCGGCTTCATAACGAAGCGCGCGCGGTTTTGCCTGACAGACGTAAGTAGCTCGACAGTTTGGCCTCCCCATGTTGTCCGGCGGTCGAATAAACGACGGGTCCAGGGAATCGACTGTCGAATCGCTTCCCGTTCCTCGGCTGTAAACCAGCTTTGCCGAGCCTCGTCCGTCAGCGGTTCGAAGCTCGCTTTCTTGTGCATGATTTTGCATCGAAATGGATTTATCAGACAAACATCGCGGTTCAGGTAAGCGCGCACGAGCGGGTGCGTCTGGTCACATCGCGCGAGCAACTCGTGGATGATTATTCGTTTATAGACAAGATCGATGGGAAAATCGCCAGAGCGTAATTTGCCGCGTTCATATTCGAGATCGTCCGGCGAACAGATGATCGCAGGAACACCGTGGTTTACGAAATAATCCCGCAGGAGAACGAACTCATTTCCGGTCGGCAGATCTTTCCAATCAAGAATGGCGATGTTCGGAACGCCGGTGCCACCCCATTCCTGGTAAGTCGCCAGCAATGCTTGAAGCAGTTTTTCTACTGGCGAAAACTGCCGCAGACGATAACGCTTCGCGAAGATTGACATCTCAGGAAGCTCGGAAAGCACACGGTTCAATCCTTCCTGATCGGAAAGGCTCGATGGATTCTCCGCGTTGTACTCAACAAATTTGATCTCCTCGCCGTAGACGAAACCATCCATTCGACTCGTAATCGTCGCGCCGGAAAATCCAGGGTCGACAAGCGCGAGGTTCCGCTCCGCATCGCTTAAACCGAGCTCGTCCATTAACGTCGGACATTGCACCGCTGCTGCTGCGATTTTCTCCAACGCGCTGGCGACCAATTCCGCCCTCTTCGTCAACAACTCGAATTGTTTTTGCTCCAGTAAATGCGGCCGCAGCGCCACGCCAATGGGCCGTTCCCCATAAACCAGGAGATTGCTACGCATCGCCGCGCGCAACTTTTCGAAAATGCCAGCCGATAAACCAGCGTCCGCAGCGAGTAGCTGGTGGTACTCCATAATTGCTGTCTCTCGCAGGCTCATTCGAACCCTCTTAGTAGTCCGAAGCTGAATACGCTGTCATGCAAATCCTTTCCCGAAGCGCCATTTGTTTTTTTGGCGTTTGCACATCCACGAGAGTCGTACTGACCAACTGCATCAATAACGCGAAAAACATTGGGTGGGATCTCCAGCTCATCCATTCATAGAGTACTGTCGGGTTTCGAATCTGCGACGCGCGGTCGCGTGTGGACGACCCCATCAATTCTGATACTCGCGTTCATGCCCGACCGGACATATCTCCAGCCTGTCGATCCCGAGTTAATTCCGGGCGCGCGCAATGCTATTCGCGTTTGCCTGCGGTTAAAGCCAGAAGAGCGAATCACCATTATCACTGATGAGGCAACCCGCGACATTACCGCCGCTTTGCAGGCAGAAGTTAGAACAAGTCAGTTCCAACTACAGCTTGTTCGTGCTTGAACATCACGCTCGCCGGCCGCTGAAATTCATGCCCGAACCGATCCTGGACGATCTCGCCACGTCGCAGGTGTCAGTATTCGCGGCTCGATCGCAGCCGGGGGAGCTCGACCCGCGCACCCAGATCACAACGGTAGTTAACAATTATCACATTCGCCACGCCCACATGGTGGACATAACCGGTGCAATTATGCGCGAAGGAATGCGAGCCGACTTCCGCGAAGTCGACGCTTTTAGCCAGCGACTAATAGAACGGGCGCGCAAAGTTACACGCATTCGCTGCACGACGCCGCGCGGCACTGAGTTTGAGGCGGAATTTTCGCCCCGACTGAAATGGCTCAAGACCAGCGGAATCATCCAAAAGGACAAATGGGGCAATCTGCCCGGCGGTGAAATTTTAACCTCTCCTCGGAATACAAATGGCGTCTTCGTCGTCGACGGCGTGGTCGGCGATTACCTCTGTGCGCGCTATGGCGATTTGAAGGACGCGCCACTCACCATTGAAGTCGAGAACAATCGCATCCGTTCGGTGAATTCCGAGAACAAGGATTTACGCGACGACTTTCGCGCCTACACCGCAACGGATGAGAACAGCAACCGAGTCGGCGAATTTGCTATCGGGACGAATACCGCGTGCACGCAGGTCATCGGCAATATTTTGCAGGACGAGAAGATCCCCGGAATTCATATTGCCTTCGGTGATCCCTACGGCGAGCACACCGGTGCCAAATGGTTTTCTAAAACCCACATCGACTGCGTTGGACGCGATTTCAACGTGTGGTTCGACGGCGAGCCGGTTATGCGGGCGGGCACGTTTCTAGTGTGATCCTGGGTGCAATTATCCAAATGCGTCGCGCGGCGCGCTCAGGAACGCGAGGCGAAATCGTTAAACAAATCCGGAAGAAACGATCTTGCCTCCGCCGGCACGCATCCCTTTTCTCATTGGAAAGATCAGCTGATCACGACCGACGAGCGCTACGCATCAATTCGGTGCTGGATGCGTCAACGCTCGGAGATCGCGAACAATCAGCATATGCGTTACTTCGTAAGATCATGAAAAATGACTCAGGGGCAGCGCATTCCATTGCACCTCCAAGCTTTTCAGGGAAGTCTTCGCGCTCCTTTTCACACTCCTTTCCGCATACGATGCCGTTGGGGAAGTTTCTTTTCGAATACCTCTACCGTCGCGGCGTTCGGCACAGCTTCGGCGTTCCGGGCGACTTCGCTTTGCCCACATTTACATGGCTCGAGAAATCAAAAATCAAAAGCATTACCATGACTCACGAACCCGCCGCGGGATTTGCCGCTGACGCTTATGCTCGCGTCAACGGCATTGGTCTGGTTTGTGTGACCTACTGCGTGGGCGGCCTCAATGTTCTGAATGCCATCGCCGGCGCGTATGCGGAAAAATCACCGGTGGTAGTTGTGAGTGGTGCGCCCGGGCGAAAAGATCGCGAGAAAGACCCGCTCCTTCATCACAAGGTCAAGACTTTCGAAACCCAGCGCCGGGTCTACGACGAAGTGACTGTCGCGAGCGCGGTCTTGCTCGATGAGCAGCGCGCCGCTTCCGAGATTGTCCGCTGCGTCGAAGCCTGTCTGCGTCACAAGCGTCCGGTTTATATTGAAATGCCACACGACATGGTTGATCGCGAAATTCCGATAACCGGCGTTTCTGTCGGCGTGCCGGAAGAGTCCGACCCGCACACGCTCAAGGCGGCGCTCGACGAAACTCTCTCGCTCATTCGTGCCGCCGGGAAACCGGTCTTTCTCGCTGGGGTCGAATTGGCCCGACATCACACTGCTGGCCTCGTCGTGCGAATGGCCGAGCGCATGAACATTCCGATCGCGGCCGATCTCTTAAGCAAGAGCGCGATTCCCGAAACCCATCCTCTCTACATCGGCGTCTATGGTGGCGCCATGAGCAGCGATGAGCACGTTCGCGGGTACGTCGAATCCGCCGACCTCGTGCTGATGCTCGGAACTTTCATCACCGATATGAGCATGGGGTTCTACACGGCGAAGCTCGACCGGAATCGCACGGTCCTGGCCACGACCGAGCGCGTGAGCGTTCGATATCATCGCTACGACTCGATTCAATTTCGCGATTTCCTCGAGTCGCTCGCGGCCGCGAAGATAAAGCCCAAGCTATTCAAACATCCCAACCCTCATTCCGTGCCTCTTCCACTGAAAAAGGCCGAGCGCGCCGACACGCTCACGATGGTCGATGTCTTTCGCATTCTTTCATTGCATCTCGACGAGCGCTGCTGCGTTGTCGCCGATATCGGCGATGCGATCTTTGGCGCAGTCGGGATTCGCAGCGCCAGACAGGCGCAATTCATTGCGCCCGCCTATTACATGTCGATGGGCTTCGCCGTCCCGGCGAGCATCGGCGTCGCGATGGCCACAAAAAAGCTGCGCCCCTACGTCGTGGTCGGCGACGGCGCCTTCCAAATGACCGGCGTTGAAATCTCGACCATCGTTCGTCTCAGTCTCAATCCGATCATCATTATTCTGAATAACGACGGTTACGGCACAATGCGAAGCATCCGCGAAGGCTGCTTCAATGTCATCACGCAGTGGAACTACAGCAAAATCTGCGAGCTGGTGGGTGGTGGTGAAAGCGTTATCGCCTCGACCAAAGGCGAATTCGACGCTGCTCTCTCGCGCGCGCAAAAATCTGATCGCGTTTACGTGATCGAACTCAAAATCCCGCGCGACGACGTAAGCCCGCAGCTGGCCACAATTGGACGTGAAGTAGCGAGAGTCCGCGGCTGGGGAAAAAAGAAAGTTTAAGGATCTCAAAACCGCGGCCGGCCCGCGTCGATTTCAGGGATACAGCCATTGCATCTGCCAGCCGTTGTTTGTGCGCGTGTAAAGAATGCGGTGGTGGCGGCGGAATAGCTTTCCCGTCCAGAACTCAATTCGCTCTGGCACGACGCGAAAACCCGACCAGAACGGTGGCCGCGGGATTTTTCCGATCCCGAATCGCAGCGTGACTTTGGCCACTTCGGCCTCCAGCTCGAAATAGCCTGGCATTGGTTGTGATTGCTTCGAAGCCCACGCGCTGATCTGGCTTAACCGCGGCCTTGTCGCAAAATACGCATCAGCTTCTTCGTCGTTCACCACTTCGGCGCGGCCGCGCACGCGGACCTGCCGGTCGAGCGACATCCAATAAAAGCAGAGCGCGGTGCGCGGATCGCGCAGCAGTGCCCGCGCTTTCGGGCTTTCCAGGTTCGTGAAAAAAACAAATCCGCGCTCGTCCACGCCTTTGAGCAAAAGCATCCGCGCATCCGGACCATCGGCATCCACCGTCGCCACCGTCATGGCTGACGGTTCCTTGATTCCGGCATCAATCGCTTCCTGAAGCCAGTCTTGAAAAAGCGCGATCGGATCGTTCATGGGACGGCGAGATTTATTAGAGATGAACGCGAATCGGTGCCACGAAAAGACGTACTCGACTTCAAACCCGCAACCGAGGGATGATGGCGCAAATGTTGCAAAACTTCTATCCTCATCTCCTGGCGTTCCACAGCCTGCTGCGCTGGATTGTCCTGGCTGCCGCTTTTGGCGCGATTGTGGTCGCGGCTTCTGGCTGGAGTGGTCGAAAAAGCGCCAGCCCGGCCCTTCTTCGAACCGGCATCTTATTCGTCGCACTCATGGATCTGGCGTTTCTGCTCGGCCTGCTTTTGTATTTCGGCGCGAGCCCTCTCACAAAAATGGCGTTCCAAAACATGGCGGCAGCGATGAAAGATCATGAGCTGCGCTTCTTCTCCGTAGAACACACCGTTTATATGTTGCTGGCCGTCGTCTTCGCTCATGTGGGAGCGGCTCTGGCGAAAAAGGGAAAGACCGATCTCAAGAAGTATCGCGGCGCGACAATCGCCTATTGCCTTTCGCTCCTACTCATCCTCGCCGGGATTCCATGGTGGCGGCCGCTGCTAAGATTCGGCTCTTAACGACGGGAAACCCAGAACTCGCTACCACAACCCGTTATCGACCTTGCGTGTAAGCGCGGATCGCTTCGAATTGACTGACTCCGTCGAGGCCTGCTTCCGCCATTACCATCGCACCCGGGCCGCTTCCGAGATAATGATTGTGCCGGAATGGATGGAGTGAGTGGGTGCGGCCGTAATCAGACCGGACCCAACGGGTCATCGTTGCGAGCGTGAAATCGGTGATGCCCATCGCTTCCTGTTGATGCGCTTCGGGAAAAATTCTTTCGCGCTCGGCCGGCGGCAACATGTCAAACAATTCGCACGACGTAATTATGTAAACGTTCAACCCCAAACCTGCATTGTTGATCAACGGCAATGTTTCGGTGACGAACGCATTCGTGACACCAGTTCCTTGAAGAACAATCGTGCCCTGCGAATGACCACGCACGGAACGCAAACAATAAACGCCTTGCGCGGCTAACGCTGCCGAGGGCAAACCAAGCGCGGCGCGATCAAACACCATTTCCGCCGGGCGAGTGACAAACGGCGCGATGATCGCCGGGCGTTTCGCGAGCGCCGCCGAAACGAGGAACCAGATTTCCTGCGGATCCCACGGCGTCAACGTGATCATTGCCCCGAGCGGAAAATTGTCCTGAAGTAATTGCAACGCCTGCGGGTCGGCGTGTGTCGGACCGTCTTCGCCGGTTTTTAAACCAGCATGAGCGCAAATCAGAAAGAACGGGCGGTAAGCGCCGCCTTCCGTGGTGACTCGCGCCTGATTCCCAATCGCGTGGAGCCGCGCCGCGATATGACCGAGCGGCGCGCTGAATGCGCCGTAAGATGAGCCGGCGCCGATGTGGTCGCCAAACGAAGAGATGCCGGACAACATCGCCATGATGGCGTCCTCGCAAATTCCGCCGATGGCGAGCTGCCGCGCATGCGGGTTGGTATGGCGGTTGTAAAATCCAGCCGGAAAAGTTTCGCCCACCTTATTGATGCTGGTCGATCCAAGCAGATCGGCCGCGGCAATGACGAAGCCGCCGTCCGTGATTCGATTATAATAGTTGAGCACGCGACCGAGTTCGTCGCGCAACGTCGTTTTGGTTTGAAAGTTGAGCGCGAGTTCGGCGGGGACATGGCCGTCCACGTGCGTCGCCGTTTCGTAGGCGATGTCGATCCTCGGCGCGTCCGCGCGCCGTTTGCGCTCGAGCGTGTCCAAACGTTTTTGAGCGGCACGCAGTTGCGCGGCCAATGCGCCCACGGTCGATGGGCGCGTTTCGAGCGCGCGCCGGATGATGCGGAGCGTTTGCCAATAACACTCTTCCAGAATGGTCGTATTGGTTCCGCAGCTGCAGCGTTGCGCGCCGTCGCATCGCGGGATGCTCGTTTGGTCTTTCGGCAACAATGGGGCGACCGCCGTGAAAAACGCGTTCGAGCAAAGGCCATGTCCAGCCCCGTGCGAAGCACGGCCCTCGATTCCGTAGCGCCAGCCTTTGATCGTGCGATAGACGATCGCCGTCGGCTGGCCGTTGTGAAGATCGAGCGCGAGACGCTGTGCTAGTGTGATTTGCTGCCAATCGAATCCGTCTGGCACATAGATCACGTTCCAATCGTGCAGATAGGCCAGCTCCGCGGGCGTCCATTGCACGTAGTCGCCCGGCGTTTCTCCATCGCGACAGACGCGATTGGAATCGATCGACGCCTGGTTCCAATCGACGTGCAGAATGATGTTGTCGAGCGAAGCCGTGCCCGCTGCCGCAAGTGCTTCCGCCACCCGGCCCGGCGTCATTCCGCCTTCGCCTTCTATGATATGGACGCGCGGCGCGTTCTCGCCGTAGACATCGGCGGCGGCCCAAGCCAGACCAAACGAGGCGGGAAGGCCGACGCCGGACGCACCGGTCGCAAGCCTAACGAACGGTGTCGCCGGCGTCGGATGTCCATCGAGAGGTTTCGCGCGAAATTGTTTGAAGAGCGGCGTGTTGGTGGACGGGTTGCGGCGAAAGCCGAGCAAATCTTCCAGCCGAAACTGAAATCTCTCTTGAATCGGTAAGAGTTCGGGAGCGGCGATGCGTGCGATCTCATTGCGCAACGCCCACATGGCATAAAGACCGAGCGCCTTGTGTCCGGCGGCGTAGGAAATGATGTCGGCGTCGCTGCGCTGCGGGCGCGACAAATCATAGTCCATCACGTCGAATAACAACCGCTGCACAAAACGGCCGGATGAAATCGAGCCGCCCGGATGACCTGAAAGCGGCGCGTAATTGTACATCACGGCGCAGAGCGTGCGGTAAATGAGATCGAATGTTTCGCAATCCTGGAGTGTCGATTCGTCGAGTGGCTCGCCTTCTTCCGCCATGCGATCGGCTGCGTTGATGAAAACGCCTCGGCGCGGCCCAAATGACATTGTCGATCCATTCGACTGGCGCTGAGGACGGATTGTTTCCGGACGAGCCGGCGTTGTTTGTCGAGAGATGAGTTCTGTTAGCATAGGTGTTTGCCTTCCTGGATGAAGTTTTGAAATCCGACGACGTCGTTTGCCGCATTGCGAATCCGCTCGAGACCGATCTTTAGATCATCGAGGGCGGTTGCGATGGAGATGCGCAAGTAATGCTGACCTTCAGCGCCGATGGATCCGAACGAGCGCCGATGCCTAGCAAGAGGAAAATCGGGTTCGCCTAAATTGCACCTGATGACTTTGTGACCTTGAAGCTCCAGCTCGCGAATCTGCGGCCCGATTCGAAATGCGTTTTCGCTGCCGATGCGGTAGGTCCGCTCGGAGAACCGTCTCTTTGGCGAAGTTGCTTTCTGAGAAGTAACGACTGGCGCGAACTTGTTAGGCAGCGCTGGCTTTTTAGAGGTGATCGGTCTGTCGACGGTGGCATTCACTTTATATCTCCAGAGTTTGGCGGACGGATTGCAGAGGATGCGATACGAAACCTGCGGCTGCCCCTTCGGAAATGATGTCGCCGAAAAAATTCCGAGCGGAACGTAGCACGATCATCACGCTACATTGAACCACCTCTAAAGCCGGCATGCTCTCCCTCTCTTGGCAATTACTGGTCTAATCTTGGCGCGGCGCAGCAGACAGTTGCTTCTGGCCCAGGCAATCCTAGCAAAGCAAAAGCCAACCGACGTGGAGCGCGAGAATCATCGCGCCTTAATCTGCCTCACAAAGGAGGCTAACTATGGAATATCTGATTGGATTTGGCGTCGTGGCGACGATGGCGCTGTACGCGCTAATCATTGCGCGATGCTTAAAGGAGCCGGAATGATTTCACTGATCTTCAGTTCTGTTTGGCGGTGCGATTGGCTCAAGAGGAAAGATCGTCTCACCACGCTCGCCCGTCCACTTCATCCAACGTTCATATCGACACTGCCTAACAGCGGAGCGTTTTATCGAATCGCTTGCGGGCACAGTGATCGATAACATTTACGTCGGTCATCTTGTTCTCGCTTTTCATTTCGCGAGTTCGCGTTAGCGAAAAAATCTCTTCGTCTAAATGCGGGCGGAGGAAACTTCGCGCTTTCCAAATCTCACCTGGTCTCCTTCGGCGGGGAAAACCGCGCGTTTTTGCTTTGAGCAATTTTTGCATAGAAAAAGCCAAGGGAGGTGGAGCGTGCGGCTGGCCGAACTTGTAACTTCGGGCAAACAAAAAAGCCGCTATGAAAAGAAATGTCATTCTCCTCGTTGATGCTGATGCCGACTCTGCCAGCGTCGTTGGTTCTGCCGCGGCGTTGCTCAATCTCGATGTGCGTTTCGCGCGCACTTCGCGCGCACTGTTCCAACTGATTCCAAACGGGCTCGAAGAGGTTGCCGTCATCCTGCTCGATGTGGATCCGGGTGCGCACGCCATGGCGACGCTGGAAGCGCTCGATGTGTGGAGTCCCGCGCCACCTGTCATCGTTATTTCGAGCCTCGAGGAAGCTCACCTTCATCCGGTCGCGATCGCGCACGGAGCAGCGGAATGTCTTGGAAAACCGGTGTCGGTTCAGCGGATGAAACGGGCGATTGTGCAGTTTGCGCGTGCCTCCGAAGCCCATGGTTGCCGGTGCGACGTCTGGGGGCACCCGTGCGCCGGCTGCGCGCGGCACCGCGCCGTGCCTAACGAGCGGGAAGTCGCGCTTTTTGCAGAGCAATATTAGAGCGAGAGAAATATGGAATACCTGATTGTAATTGGCGTCGCGGCGATGATGGCCCTCTACGCATTGATCGTCGCGCGGTGCCTGCATAACGCTTAAAGCGCGACAACCTTCGACACCGGGCCGCGAACGGCTATGGTTGCGCTCGGTGAAGCTTGGTAACAAGCAGCTTGTCGAGAAACTCACCCGCTCCGCGATCTATCGCGATTATGCGCGTGCCTTTTCCGCGACAACGGGCATGCCGCTGGCGTTGCGGCCGGTCGTGCATTGGCAATTGGGAATGCGTGGCTCGCCTAACGAGAACCCGTTTTGCGCGCTGATGGCGCGTTCCAATCGCGTCTGCGCGGCCTGTCTCGAAGTCCAGCGCAAGCTCACGGAAAGGGCGGGCGATCGCGCACGCACCGTCACTTGTTTCGCCGGACTTTCCGATAGCGCGGTGCCGATTCGGATCGGAAACCAACTCATCGGCTTCCTGCAAACGGGCCAGGTTCTCCTAAAAGCGCCGAGCAAGTTTCAATTCGACCGCACGGCAAAGAAACTGGTCGATTGGGGCGTTTCGGTCGATCTGCGCAAAGCGCGCGATTCTTATTTTCACACCAGGGTGCTGACGAAAAAACAGTACCGATCGATGTTGCGGCTCCTGGAAATTTTTGCGCGGCATCTGACAATCTTGAGTAATCAAATCGCCGTCGAATCCGCAGCAAGCGAGCCGATGGTCGTCACTCGGGCGCGCGAATTCATCGCGCAAAATCAGAGCGGAGCGATTTGTCTCTCGACGGTCGCGAAATCAGTAAACACGAGCACGTTTTATTTTTGCAAGCTCTTCAAGCGCGCAACCGGCCTGACGTTTACCGATTATCTGGCACGGGTTCGCATCGAGAAGGCGAAAAGGCTGTTGCAGGATCCCAATCGACGCGTGAACGAGGTCGCCTACGAAGTCGGATTCCAATCGCTCACTCATTTCAACCGCACCTTCAAAAAGATCGCCGACCAATCGCCTACCAGCTACCGTCAATCGCGCTGAATGCGATCCGCAATTGCGACAATGCTCCAAGTATGCGGTTACCGCTTTTCTTCATGAGTTGCCGCGGCGCTCTATTGAGGCTGCGGTGATCGCAGCAGCATGACCCGAAGCGACGACTTCGTTCCGTCGAAACTCATTCGAGGCGATCTTGCATCAGTCCACATGTCGAGCGCTTCTTCATCAACTCGACGATCTGCTGAATGCCACCTTATCGTGCCTGAGTTGTTTTAACCTGCTCTGGCACGAGAATAACTCCCGGTCTCCGCGGCTACAGCGCGGATCCTTCTTTACAGATTATGAGCACTTACAACTTTTTCGCTCACGTCGTTCTTGCAATCGACGCTCGCGTCTTTGCTCCACCCCAGGCGACCGCAAACCTGCTAATTGAAATCAACGACAAGGTCCTAAAATCCGGCGGCAAGGAGAAACATCTCAAGGTTTCCGCGCTAACGGAACTTCAAAAAGTGGAACTGGCCAGGAAGATTGGCAAAACCGCCGCCCTTGACTACCTAAAATCAGAACCTGAGTTCAGCGAACTTCCGGTGCAACGATTTGTAGATTTCAATCTGACCGAGACGCCGACCTATATTTCGATCCAACCCGCTCCGAGCAAAGTTTTGCCGAATGGTTCCAAAGTATGGCGACTCGCGGAGACCGAGGCAGAACAACTGAGGTCTAAACCGCTATCCGGCTAGATATCCTAGGAGGACCGATCCTTCCGCGTCCGCTCGGAATGACAGCCGGCAATTTTTGGGACAGGTTGCCATGTCGGTATGAACGCGAAAGAGCACGTCTTCACTCTCGGGATCGAGGAAGAATTTCAGATCATCGATCCTGAGACGCGCGAGTTGCGCTCGCACATCCAGCAGATTCTAGACGACGGCAAGATAACGCTGAACGAGCACTTTAAGGCCGAGATGCACCAGTCGGTCGTCGAGATCGGCACCGACATTTGTGGCGATGTGGCGCAGGCGCGGCAACAAATAGTGCAACTTCGGACCGAACTGGCGATGCTCGCCGCGCGCGGCGGATTAAAGATCGCCTCGGCCGGCACGCACCCGTTTTCGCACTGGCACGATCAATTGATCACGGCGCACGAGCGCTACGCGACCATCGTCAAAGACCTGCAACAGATCGCACGCGCGAACCTGATCTTCGGTCTGCATGTGCATGTGGGCATTCCCGATCGTGAGGAAGGGATCGATTTGATGAATCAGGCGCGCTATTTCCTTCCGCATCTTTACGCGCTCTCCACCAACTCACCGTTCTGGCTCGGCGAGAACACCGGCCTCAAGGCATATCGACAGATGATTTTCGAGCGCTTCCCGCGCACCGGCATTCCGGATGCGTTCGAAAGCTTGTCCGAGTACGACGATTACCTGGAGCTGCTGGTGGCGACCGGATGCATCGATAACGCGAAGAAGATCTGGTGGGACATCCGTCTCCATCCGTTTTTCAACACCATTGAGTTTCGGATTTGCGACGCGCAATCGCGGGTCGATGACACGATCGCGCTCGCCGCCATGATGCAGGCGATCGTCTGCAAACTGCGGAAGCTCCATCTCCAAAACACCACTTTCCGAAGCTATCCCCGCCGCTTGCTGGACGAAAACCGCTGGCGCGCCTCACGCTACGGGATCGATGGGGAGCTGATTGATTTTGGCCGGAAACGGGCCGTCGAGACGCGGAGTTTGATACACGAAATTCTCGAGTTCATCGCGCCGGAAGTGGGCGAGCTCGGCAGCCGCCGCGAGATCGAGCACATCGAGAAAATCCTTGCCGAAGGGACGGGCGCGGATCGGCAGCTCGCGGTCTGGGAGCGCACCGGCGATCTGAAAGCGGTGGTCGATCAGATCATTAGGGAAACCTACGAAGGATTGCACCTCGCCTAGTTGGGGGAAGGCGAGGGCGATTCAACGAGCGCTTGTTCTGCTTCCTCGAGGCTGGCGCAGGTGACGACGCGAACCTGCTTCCCGTAGTGAAAGGAAGACATGATCTGAAATCCAATATCGCGCCCGCGATCGGGCACGACACGCGCGACCACGGCCACTTGGGCATCGTTACATAGCTGCATGATCTTCTGGATCGGCTCTGCGCATAACGGGTCCATCGATTCCAGGCGGGAAAGATCGACGAGCAGGCCAAAACCAGGTTGCAGCGTCGACAGCGCCGAATCGACCTCGCTTGCGCAGTGGGCGACGTCTGCCGGTGTGACCCGGCCCCGATAGCGAATGATGAGCAGGTTGCGCGGCTCATCAGCCTGGAGCGCGAACGCCTTTAACCCGGGAAGAGAGCGAATCGCGAGCCAGCTGCGGCCGCCGTCGGTCGAAGCGAAGTCTTCGAAATCAAAATTGCTGGCGTCGAGTTGCAGATCCAGTTCCTCCCTGGAATAGGGTCCGTAACGCTGGCCGCGCCGCGAAATGTAGATCTTCGTCGAGCCACTCATTTTTTTGGCGACTCCCTTTGCTGCGCAACCAGCCGGCTTCGCGCGTGCTGCAAGCGCCGCACCATTACCTGGCACATCCTTTTGAAAAGCTCGTGACTGAGCATGAGGTCCTCGTCGCGGTGTTGTCGCAGGAGGATACCGGAGAAAGAAAGGGCGCGAGTTGGCTCAGTGGCGCGCGCGTCGAACTGCCAGCGGTAGGGTTCGAAGATCCAAGACCAGCCCAGCGGTTCACCCGCCGAGACCACATCCACTTCGATGGCAGTCCCATCCGGCTGGCGATCTTGCAGGACGACGCAGCCGCTTTCGATGAGATAGAATCCGTTGGCCGGATCGCCCGCCTGGAAAATAACCTGCCCAGCCTGAAATTCGGTCGGCGCGGCCGACTGCGAGAGCAGCTTCACTTGCTGCGCGTCCATTCCGGCGACGAAAGGGTGCGCCGCCAGCCGGTCTTCCATGTTCGTCTTTTCGTTAGTCATATTAGGGCCGCCTCTCCAAATTTCCGCCCCGCATTGCATCACTCAGCCTGTCCCGGGCGGATTACAGGCGTTTGATCATGACTTCGCTCATCCGTTTGAAGAACTCATAGCCGAAGACAGAATCTCTCTCACAATACTCGCGCAGCACCGTTCCGTAAAAAAGATTGCTAACCCTCGCCGGCTGCGAAAGCGAAACACGCCGTCAGAATACTTCCCGGCGGTTCGTCCGCGACACGTCTGCCGGTTGCTGCACATCCGATTTCGCGCTAATCCTGACACCTTTCATGTCCCATCTCGTCTACCAAAGTTCGGTCGATCCGGAGCTCGTCCCGGGGGCGCGCAATGCCATTCGCGATTGCTTGCGCCTCCAGCCCGACGAGCGCATCACCATCATCACCGACGAGGCGACCCGCGATATCGCTGTCGCGCTCCAGCAGCAGGTCGAGGAGGTTGGCGCGGAGCACGCCGTTTTCCTCCTCGAGGAATACGCCGAGCGGCCACTGGCCGGAATGCCCACGAAAATCCTGGAGGATTTGGGGACCTCAAAGGTCTCGATCTTCTGCGCCCAAACCCAGCGGGGCGAGCTCGGCTCGCGTATGCAGATGAGCGACGTAGTGAACAAGAACCACATCCGCCACGGGCACATGGTGAATATCAGCCGGCAGATCATGCTCGAAGGGATGCGGGCTGATTTCAAAGCGATCGATGCCCACAGCCAGGGCTTGGTGGAAAGGGCGCGGCGCGCCCGCCGCATCACCTGCCGGACCCCGGCCGGCACCGATTACACCGC
>JBKJNW010000075.1:0-3583 GCA_046593335.1 Chthoniobacterales bacterium
GTGGTGCCCCTAACGATCGCGGCGATTTTCCTGCTCCTCTTCAGTTCCTTCAATTCCGTCAAGCAAGCCGTGCTCATCATTCTCAACATCCCGTTTGCCATGATCGGCGGCATCGTGGCGATCGTCATCGGCAACTTCAATCTGAGCGTGAGCGCCAGTGTCGGTTTCATAGCGCTCTTCGGCGTCGCGGTGCTCAACGGCGTCGTCATGGTGAGTTACTTCAACGAACTGCGGCGCGAGGGCATGGCGGTCGATCTTGCCGTCATGCGCGGCGCGGTTCTGCGATTGCGTCCGGTGCTCATCACCGCCAGCGTCGCCGCGCTCGGGCTTATCCCGATGCTCTTCGCCACCGGGCCGGGCAGTGAAATTCAAAAGCCGCTCGCCGCGGTCGTCATCGGCGGTCTCGTCAGCTCCACGCTCCTGACGCTCTATCTCCTGCCAACTCTCTACAACGTCTTCGAGCGCAGAGCGCCGTCCGCGCCGTCGCGTTCGCTGCCAGAGCCGCCATCGACTAAGGAGTTGATGGCCGCCTGAGAAAGCGGAGAAAAGAGTCAGGCGCGATTCCAAACGGCGCTCAACTTACAGATGGATAACCCCGTCCTCAAAGTCCTGCTCTTCGCGCTCGGCCCCGCCGCGGCGATGGCGCTCGGCGGCGCCGTCGCGGCTTTCCGCGCGCCTGGGCCGCGCTTTAGCAGCTACTTCCAGCATTTTGCGGCTGGGGTCGTCTTCGCCGCGCTGGCGACCGAGGTGCTCCCCGATGTGATGCATGAAAAAGCTCCCGTCGCCGCGATCATCGGCTTTGCCTGCGGCACGGCACTCATGCTTTTGATTCGCTGGCTGACGACGAAAAAGCTCAGGCGCGGAGAGGGCGCGACCGGCGGCGAGCAGGGCAAAAGCGCGTGAAGCATGGTCGCCACCGTTGGCGTCGATGTTCTGGTGGATGGCCTGCTCATTGGCATCGGCTTTTCCGTGAATGCGCAGACCGGTCTGCTGCTCACCATCGCACTCGGAATCGAAGTGCTCTTCCTCGGCCTCTCCACGGCGGCGTCGATGAACCAGGCTGGCTGGTCGCGCGGCGCGCTCATCGGGACGATCTGCGGCCTCGCCCTGCTGCTGCCAGCGGGCGGCACGCTTGGCGCGAGCCTGCTCGGCGGCTTGCGAGGCGCGGGCCTCGAAGTGGCTTTGAGTTTCGGAGCAGCCGCGCTGCTTTATCTCGTGACCGAAGAACTGCTCGTGGAGGCGCATGAAGTCCCCGAGACTACGCTTTCCACGGCCATGTTCTTCCTCGGTTTTCTCATCTTCCTCATCATCGACATGGTGAGCTCCGCATGATCGCTGAACCTCGACTCGATCCCCCATTCCGGCGCGCCGTTCTCATCGTCCTGCTGGCGAATCTCGCGTATTTCTTCGTCGAATTCGCGGTCGCGCGGGCGATTGGCTCGGTCTCGCTGTTCGCGGACAGCGTCGATTTCCTGGAAGACTCGGCGATCAATCTTCTCATTCTGCTCGCGCTCGGATGGTCCGCAAAAGCGCGCGCGCGAGTTGGGATGGCGCTTGCCGGCATCATCCTCATTCCCAGTCTGTCGTGCCTCTGGGTGGCCGGGCAGAAGTTTTTCCACCCCGCCGCGCCCGATCCGCATTTGCTTTCCCTCGCCGGTCTCGGCGCGCTCGTCGTGAACGTCGGCTGCGCCTTTCTGCTCACGAAATACCGCCACCACAGCGGCAGCCTCACCCGAGCCGCCTTCCTCTCCGCCCGCAACGACGCGCTCGCCAACGTCGCCATCCTCGTGGCCGGTTTCATCACCCTCTGGTGGCGGTCGGCCTGGCCAGACCTCATCGTCGGCCTTGGCATCATCGCGATCAACGCCGACGCCGCCCGCGCCGTCTGGCTCGCCGCCAAGAGCGAGCATCTCGCCGCGTCATGAGCGGAGACCCGATCGCGTGGCGTTTCCGACGGAGACCGAAAGGCGTCGGTTCCGCGTCCGCCTCGCGCGAAGATGGCCCTCCTCACGCCCGCTGCATTCAGTTTTTCGTAACATGAAACACACACACGAACATCCCGAGAATAAGGACGATTGTTGCGGGCATGAGCGCGCGCACGAGGAACAGGAGCCGTCGCGCTCGACTCTGAATGAAGGCGTCGCGGCCAATGCAACCACAGTTCTCCGGATTACCGGCATGGATTGCTCGGAGGAAGTAGCGCTCATCGAGAAGGCGCTGCGCCCGATGGATGGTGTGCGCGAGGTGCGGGCCAACGTCGTGACGGCGAAGGTGACCGTCGCGCACGACGAACGGGTGACGGAGAGCGTGTTGATCGAAGGGATTGGCGCGGCGGGCTTGAAAGCGGAGCCGGCGGATGCGCGCGCGAGCGGCAGCGAGGAAGTGGACGCCGCTCAGCGCGCTCGCTGGATTTCCGTCGGCCTGTCCGCCGCGCTCACCACACTCGGGCTGCTCGCGCAGTGGACCGGGCTCGGGCTGGAATGGATGAATGTCGCGCTGTTCGTCGGCGCGATCATCGCGGGCGGCTGGTTCATTTTTCCAAAGGCAGTCGCCGCCGTGCGCCGGTTCGCGCCGGACATGAATCTGCTGATGACCGTTGCCGTCATCGGTGCGGCGGTCATCGGCGAATGGGCGGAAGCTGCTGCGGTCGTCGTTCTCTTCGCGCTTTCGGAAATGCTGGAGGCATTCAGCGTCCAACGGGCGCGGCGCGCGATCGAAGCTCTGCTCGATCTCACGCCCGCCACCGCGCTGGTGAAACGCGGCGAGACGTTCGAGGAACTGGCAGTCGAGCAGATCGAGATCGGCGAAATCATCGCAATCAAATCCGGTGCGCGCGTGCCGCTCGACGGCGAAGTCGTAAGCGGCGCATCAGCGATCAACCAGGCGCCGATCACAGGCGAGTCGATGCCGGTCGAAAAAAAGGCGGGCGACACCGTGTTCGCCGGCACGATCAACGGCGAAGGCTCGCTCGAAGCCCGCGTCACCAAGCCTGCATCCGACACGATGCTCGCCAAGATCATTCATCTCGTCGAGGAAGCGCAGTCGCAGAAAGCGCCCTCGCAGCGCTTCGTCGATGTTTTCGCGAAATACTACACGCCCGGCGTGATGGCGCTGGCGCTGCTCGTCTTTCTCGTCCCGCCGATCGTCTTCGGCGGCGCGTGGTTCACCTGGACATACCGCGCGCTCGTTCTGCTCGTCATCGCCTGTCCGTGCGCGCTGGTGATTTCCACGCCCGTCTCCATCGTCTCCGGCCTCACCGCGATGGCCCGGCGCGGCGTGCTCATCAAAGGTGGCGCGTTCCTCGAGTCGATCGGACGCCTCCGCGCCCTCGCGCTCGATAAGACCGGCACCATCACCGAAGGCCGCCCGCGCGTGCTCGCCATCACCGCGCTCAACGGCAAATCCGAGGACGAAATCCTGCGCATCGCCGCGGCCATCGACACGCATTCCGATCATCCGCTCGCACAAGCCGTGACGGCCTTCGCCAAAGAACGCGGCACCACCTTTCCGCGCAGCGAAAACTACCAGTCCCGCACCGGACGCGGCGCGGAAGCCGAGATCGACGGCCACCAATACTTCGTCG
>JBKJNW010000200.1:0-18397 GCA_046593335.1 Chthoniobacterales bacterium
GTAATCGGTCCGGGTTCCGCGGGTTTTGAATACTTTCTTTGCCATCCCAAGCGTAATGCTTGGCAGTAAGTAAAAAGTACAGCTTTTTCGTCAAGAAAGTTCATGACACGCTCTAGGGCGAAGCGATGCGGTAGGAAGTGTTGAAAACGAGCGGACCGTTCTCGGTCGCGACTGTAAAGGTCAGCGCCCCGTGATCGCTCGCAGCCGGCAAGGCCTCGGCCGTAACCCGGCGTGTCTCGCCGGTGCCGTCGGTAATCGCGCTCCCGGCGAAGCTGGTGGCGTCGCCCTCGACCATTCTTCGCAACGATGTCTCCGAAACCCGGATGAGCAGTTTGCCGGTCTCGCTCTTGAAAAAATAAGGGAAGACTTTGATCCGGTACTCGCCGGTGTAAGAAGAGTCCTGACGGCTCAAGACCCCGACGACGAGTTTGGCGGTACCGCCCGCCAGTTTACTACTGCTCGGAGCGACCAGGAGCTGGGAAGTAATCGCTTCCGCACGCAGGTCCGCGAGACCGAGGGTAAATAATAGGATTGCGGTCCATTTGAATCCAATTTTTTTCGCCATGAGTTTCATTTCTTGCCGCAACTTTCCACACTTATCAAACGGGACACGCCACCCTGGCGGATGTAGTCCGGGGCCTCGCCAGTTGGAAAAAGCTCCTAACCGCCGACGATCTTGCGGCAATAAAACGACTCCGCATAGCGCGCGGCGCATTCCATTCCGCGCAGCCGCATCAGCGCAAGAAAGGTCTCTTCCGCAAACCAATGCTTATCCCGCTGGCTGGGAAAAGCCTGCTCCAGAAACTTCGTCTTCCGCCGCGCTCCCGCCGCCTCCAAGGGGACGAAAAAGTTAGGGGAGCCGAGATCGCCGTCATACTTCGGGATCTCGTATTCCAGGATCATATGATTGCGGAAGGTGTTCCAGGTCAGGTCCGAAAGCAGGCGATGATCCTGGTGCCGATCTTCGCGGTAATGGGTGAAGACGATATCCGGAGCAAACGATTTGCATACGGTCTCGAAGTAGCTCTTGATTGATTCCTGTTCGACCGGGAAAAAACTCGTCCGGAACTGTTTCACCACAATCCGTGACTGAGCTGATCCTTTCAAAAACAACTTGGCGCTGGATCGCGCTTCGCTCCGTCTTTTCCCTTCCGCGCTGAAGACGACCCAGAGGATGTTTCGTTTCGGGTTCGCCCGAATCAGTTTCAGGATCGTGCCGCCGCAGCCGATCTCAATATCATCGGCATGCGCGCCCAGGAAGAGGATGTTCCTGGCCTTCCCGAGAGGCAACTGCAGCACAGCCTATCTCCCGTCCAACACCGTTACCCCAGCGTCCCACACCTGCCAGGGCGCATGCCCGGTGGTGTGCAGATCTTCTAGATGCTGTTTTTCCTTGAAAGTATCCATGCAGGCCCAGAACCCATCATAAGGATAGGCCAATAACTGCCGGTCGGCGATGAGGCGATGAAAAGGTTCTTCGACCAGGTCTTCGCCTTCCTTGATGTAATCGAAAATCTCCCGCCGGAAGACAAAGAAGCCACCATTAATGCGACTGCCGGAGCGGGCGATGTGCGCAATTTCCTTAACGACACCATCGGGCTCGAGCGAGACCTGATGAAAACTCGCGGTCGGAGTGACTCCGACGAAACAGGCGATCTTTCCGCTCGCCTTGAAATACTCGATCAGATCGGGCAGCGGCAGATCAGTCAAACCGTCGGCGTAATTCGCGAGGAAGATCTCATCCTCGTCGACAAATTTTTGCGCGCGCAGCAATCGCTGGCCCACGCTCGTGTTCTGCCCGGTATCGACAAAAGTAATTCGCCACTCCTCAATATCCTTGCGCAGGAGCTCGATCTTTTTCCCGCCGCTGGAAAGAACAAAATCGTTGGAAACGCACTCGTTATAATTCAAAAACGCCTCTTTGATCACATCTGCGCCGTAGCCGAGGCAAAGGACAAACTCGTTATGCCCATAATGGGAGTAATACTTCATCAGGTGCCACAAGAGAGGCCGGTAACCGATGACCGCCATCGGCTTCGGCACCGGTTGCGGCATTTCGCGCAACCGCATCCCCTGACCCCCGCAGAAAAGAACGACTTTCATGAACTAAACCATAGTGCCTACCGTCGCGCGTTCCGCCCGACAAGCGATTTTTAGCTGGATTCGTGCCGCCGAAGCGCCGTCTCCGCCTCTCTCTTTAATAGACTTGCACGTCTGGAATGGGCGTCACGAAACGTCCGCCCCATTCCCGGATAAACTGGTTTTGCGCCATGATTTCGTCCTTCAAATTCCACGGCAGGAGGAAGAGAAAGTCCGGTTTCGTTTCCCGGATATGCTCCGGCGAATGAATCGGAATACGCGTGCCCGGGGTGTATTTGCCCTGTTTGTAGGGATTGCGGTCGACGGTATAATCGAGGAGGTCGGTGCGGATGCCGCAGTAGTTTAGAAGCGTGTTGCCCTTCCCCGGCGCGCCGTAACCCGCAATCGATTTCCCAGCGGCCTTTGTCTCGATCAGGAAGCGCAGGATGTGGTGCTTGGTCGTCTCCACTCTTCTGCCAAAAGCACGGTAAGGCTCCAGCCGGGTCACACCCCACTCTTTCTCGCGCGCTTTTAGTGCGGCCGCCTCGCTCGAGATTGGCCGGGCATCATTTTCGCGGTGGCAGGCGTAGATGCGAAGCGATCCCCCATGCGTGGCCAGCTCCTCGACATCAAAGAGGCGAAGACCGTGCGCCGCGAAGATCTCCTCCACGGTGGTGAACGAGAGATAGGAAAAGTGTTCGTGATAAATCGTGTCGAACTGATTTTCTTCCACCAGCCGGACCAAATGCGGGAACTCCATCGTGATGACTCCGTCTGGTTTTAAGAGGAGTCTCAGTCCCGCGACGAAGTCATTGATGTCAGGCACATGCGCGAGAACGTTGTTGCCGAGGAGCAGGTCAGCCTGCTTTCCTCCGCTGGCCAGTTCGCGGGCCAGCCTTTGACCGAAGAAGGAAGTAATGGTCGGGATGCCTTTGCCGACTGCCACCTGCGCGACATTTCTAGCCGGCTCGATCCCAAGAACGGCAATCCCTTTCGCTTTGAAGTATTGCAGCAGGTAGCCATCGTTACTCGCTACTTCCATGACAGACGATTGCGCCCCGAGGCCAAGCCGGGCGCTGATTTCTTCCACGTATTTTTCGGCGTGCGCCAGCCAGCTATCGGAATAGGAAGAGAAGTAGGCATACTCCTCGAAAATCTCCCCTGCCCCGACATGCTCCGGGAGCTGAACGAGAAAACACTTCTCACAGACAAAACTATGCAGGGGGTAAAAGGATTCAGGAGCGCTCAAGTGAGCCGCGTCAATGTAGCTCTCGCACAAGGGCGATAAGCCAAGATCGACAAAGGTCTCTCGCAGCGGCTCGTTACAAAACCGGCAGCGGTATCCTGGACTCGTTTCCTTTAACATCTGGTCAAGGCCATGCGCATTTCCGGCACCTGCTCCGCGACGGCACGTCCGATTTCCAGGGAGGCCGTTGCCGCGGGCGATGGTGCGTTACAAATATGGAGCGAGTCGGGGCCGCGCACCGTGAGAAAATCATCCACCAGTTCTCCCGTGGACAGCAAGGCTTGCGCCCGGACGCCGGCTTTTGCCGGCACCAGGTCTTGCGCGCGGATTTCGGGGATAAGCTGCTGCAGACTTTTAACAAAGGCCTGCTTGCTTAGGGAGCGATGTATTTCGCGCAGTCCTTCGCGGTAATGTTTCCGCGCCAAGCGCCAAAGGCCCGGATAGGTCAAAGATTCCAGCACCGCGCCCAGCCCGATGTCTGTCTTCCGATAACCTTCGCGGCGCAAGGCCAGGACGGCGTTTGGACCGGCATGGATCGAGCCATTGATCATACGGGTGAAATGCACGCCCAAAAATGGAAAAGCCGGATTTGGCACCGGATAAATCAGCCCCTGCACAAGATGGCGGCGGTGCGGAACGAGTTCGTAGTATTCGCCCCGAAAGGGAACAATTCTCGCCCCCGGATCGAGCCCAGTCTGGCGCGCGATCCGGTCGCTTTGCAGGCCGCCGCAATTGACCAGAAACCTCGCTTCGATATCGCCAATGGCCGTTTCCAAAACATGGCCGCTCCCAAGACGCCGAATCTCTGTCACCTCGGCGCTGGTTTTGACTGCGCCTCCTTCCTTGCGAATGAGGGCGGCATAGGTCGCGCAGACTTCGCGGTAATCTACGATCCCTGTCGTAGGAACCTTGAGGCCCCGAAGACAGCGGACATGCGGCTCTATCTCTGTCACCCCTTCGGGCGCGAGCTTGGTCACTTCGATTCCGTTCGCCACGCCGCGCGCGTAAAGATCATCCAGGAGCGGTAGCTCCTCCGCCTTCGTTGCGACAATCACTTTTCCACACGATTCGTGCCTGATTCCATGTTCCTCACAAAAGTGGATCATGGAACGGTTCCCGGCCCGGGCATAACGCGCCTTCAGGCTACCCGGCTTGTAGTAGATTCCGGAATGGATGACTCCGCTGTTTCGCCCCGATTGATGAAAGGCGAGCTGAGCCTCCTTCTCCAGAATCACGACATTCAGACCCGGCTGCTTCCGTAGGAGAGCCATCCCCACACTAAGGCCGACAATGCCGCCGCCAATAATTGCGCAGTCGACCTTCATTTTGAGACCAGCAGATCAGTGCCCGCGAGCGCGGCCGCCGCCTCCTTGATCAAGGCGAAAGGAAGATCGGCGCGCTCCGCGATATCGAGCAGAGAGTGATCGCCATCCGATAGATTCAAGACCCACAACAATGCCAACTCTCTGCGCTGCCCGTCTTCGCGGTTCGACTGGCCGGAGTAAAGTCCGCGTCGCCCCAGTTGCGGTTCCCCTTTTGGGCTCTGGTTAAGGTAAACTCGGTTGTGCTCGAGGAGATCGAGCACGCCTTCGCATTTCTCCAGCGAATCCGTCAGCGCCTCCGGCCTAACGAAATCAAGATTATCCCCCGAAGTGTGATACTCGGGGAATTCACCATGGCGGGAGCGCATGAAACAACCGACCGGGAGATTAAATCCGGGCGAGCAAAACTGGCGCTCGTCATAGCCGTACGGGAAGAACTCGATCACCTGGTGCGGATCGCCCGCTTGCTTGAGCACGTGAGCAAAGGCGCGGTCAATTTCCGCATCGCCTCGCCGACTGCGCTTATACGTAACCAACCCAGGGTCGCCCACACAGGTAAGCACCAATCCGTGCCGAGTGCGCCCCACCGCCGCTTCATTCCGTGCCAGCCAGGTAATAGATCCTATCGTGCCCGGGATGAAGAGGAACCGATAAGAATAACGATTGCTCGACGCGCGCAGTCGACTGGCCAGTTCGACCGCCAGCGCGATTCCGGAAAGATTATCGTTAGCCAACGAAGGATGGCAAACGTGACAGGAGATCAAGACCTCTCCCTCTTCTTCGCCTTCCAGGAGAAGTTCGCCGTAGGTCAGGTTTCCAGGCTCAAGCGACGAGTCGATGACGACCTCGTATGACTCGCCCTCCTGCAACTGCTTGAGTTGGTTTTCGCTCAGGCAAAAGCCCCACTTTTCCTCATAATAACTCGTCCGATAAGGCACCCAATCCGGGTGCGCCGGATCCGTGTAAAGGTGAGGCTTCAGCTCTCCCAGTTCTATTCGCTCTCTCACCGGCACGCTGTAACTCATCACGTGGAGATTGAGCTTCCGGAAATCCACCAGACGCGCTCCCGCAGAGTTCTTGATCCAGGCATCGCGAATGTTCCATTCCTTCGGTACCGTCCAGTCGAGCACTTTGGTGCCCGAGGGCACTTGATGGATTTCGATCGGCAGCTGCTCCTGAATGACCTGTAACGTCTCCCGCACCCCGTCGCCCGTGATGCTGCGGCAGATGGGGTAAAGCCGCCTTATCAAATCATGCATCCTTGCGCCGGCCGTGCTCATCGTGAGAAGGCGGGCCAGGCAAGATCCTGCTCCGAAATTATTGCGACCGGTCCCGGCCATGAAATGGAAAAGGAGGGTTCGTCATAACGAAAGCCCGAACCAAGCTCCGGCGCGTAATACTCGCTCATCTGGTATTCCACCAAAGTGTCATCCGCCAGCGATTGAAAGCCATGGGCAAAAGACTCCGGAACGAAAAGCGCGCGCAATGTCTCGCCGCTTAGCTCGACCGCAAAGTGCTGGCAATAAGTTGGTGAGCCGGGACGCAGGTCGACGATGACGTCGTAAATAACCCCGCGCAGGCAGCGGACCAGTTTGGCCTCACTCGCCGGGGCTTTCTGAAAATGCATTCCGCGCACAGTCCCCGCCTTTTGGTTATAGGAGAAGTTGCACTGCGCGATCTTCGGCTTCATGCCGTGCGCCTCAAATTCCCGCCGGCAAAAGCTGCGCGCGAAAAAGCCGCGCGCGTCCTTGTGCGGCTCCAAGTCGATGACAAAGGCGCCTTGGAGTGGAGTTTCGGTAAAGATCACTTTGAAAGAGGGCCGTTAGGCGAAGGCTGATCGCTACTCCAATAGAAATCCTGGTCGATCTGGCGCGTCCGGATGAGATACTCGAGTTGTTTGAGTCGGGTAAACCCGCGTCCGTTGAAAAGCTCGGACGTGAGATCGATCTGTTGAAAGACATCATGCAATTGCTGCGCGCCGCGCCGCGCATCCCAGGCGCATTGGAAGCCGGGGAGTTGAGCTTTAATCTTATCGAAGGAGACCCGATAACTGCGATTGTCGGATCCTTGTTTTCCGAAAGATAACTGACAGCCCGGGAAAACCTCCGCCACAACCTCGGCTACTTCCTTAATCGTATAGTTATGAGCGGTTTCCCCGACATTGAAGATCTGGTTATGAATCGCCGCGCGCGGCGCGTTCAAAGTGCAGACGATGGCCTGGGCGATATCGAGGGCGTGGACGAGGGGGCGCCAGGGCGTTCCGTCGCTGACCATCTTGATTTCCCGCGTCGTCCAGGCGAGGCCCGCGAGATTGTTGAGCACGATATCGAATCTCATTCGCGGCGACGCACCGTAAGCCGTGGCGTTGCGCAGGTAAGTGGGCGAAAAGCCATCGCTCGCCATCGGCTGCAGATCGCGCTCAACCAAAGTCTTGCAACTCGCATAGGCGGTCTGCGGATTGACCGCTGACTCTTCCTTGACATAACCCTCCGCTGCGACGCCATAGACACTGCAGGAGGACATGTAGACAAAACGTGCTACTCCTGCTTTCTTTGCTAACTCTGCCAGCCGGACGGAACCCTTGTGATTTATCTCGTAGGTAATATGAGGCGCAAGTTCTCCGGTCGGATCGTTGGAGAGTTCGGCCATATGGACGACTGCTTCGATTCCAGCCAAATCCTCCGCCGCGATCTGCCGGATATCCTTAAGCAAGGTCCGGGGAGTCATGGACACGCCGTGGTAAAGCCAGCCGGCTTTATAAAAGCCGGTGTCGACCGCAAGAATGTCGTGTCCTTCCCGCATCAAAATCGGTGCAAGAAGCGATCCCAGATATCCTTCGGTGCCAGTGACGAGTATCTTCATCGAGAGCCAAAAATTCGCATCCGGCTACAGCAGTAATCACGCCTTTTCCGTCGGCCGGAGGGCCAGATCCGTCACCTCCGCCGTGCGAGGCAAAGCCAGCACTGCCGTCACCATCTCCGCGACGTCGGCCGGTTGAATCAGGCGCTCCGGTTCATAGGCGCGCTCCTGTTCCGCCCGAATGGCTGCCTGCATCGCAGTCGCGGTCGAACCGAGATAAAGACTGCAAACCCGCACCCCGGCGGCGTTGCTCTCCTCGCGCAGGCTGTCGGCCACCGCCCGCAGCGCGTGTTTGGTGGCTGCATATTGACCGACCTCGGCCGAAGCCTGTCGCCCAGCGCTGGAGTTGATGAAGACCACTTGGCCACGCGACGAAATCAGGGCCGGCAAGAGCAGCTGAGTCAGGCGAAAAGGAGCGACCACGTTGACCTGAAATTGTCGCTCGAAATCCTGCGTCCTGGCCGTGGCGACCGTTCCAAGGACGATGATCGCCGCGCAATGCACGATCGCGTCGAGGCGGTGATTTTTTCCCAGCACGAACTCTGCGAGTTTCTTCAAGTCCTCTTCCGACGTCAGATCGGCCGGACACCACTTGCCTCGCACGTCCGGCAACTGATCCGCAATCTCCTCCAGCCGCTGCGCGTTTCGACCCGTCAGGCAAACCGTCGCGCCCTGCTCGGCCAGTCGTCGCGCCATCGCCTCCCCCACTCCGCCGCTGGCGCCCGTGACGAGAATGGTTTGGCCGGAAAACAGTCCCATCGTGTCGCCGCTCTATCTTTTCGCCGTCAGGCTCGCGCGTCGCACCGCCCGATACAGCGGCGCTCCGAGGGAGGCGGGCAGATGCGCGCAGAAACTTTGCAGCCAGCTCCCCACCACGTGCCGCAGCTCGTGACCGGAATGGTTTTGCGTCGGTGAAGAACCATCGCCGCCCACCGCTGCCGGTGCCCCGCTCCAGCGGCCGCGCGGATAATATCCGTTACGGAGAAATTTGCGCGCCATCTCCATGTTGCCCTGTTGCAGACAGCGGCTGACGGCGTTGACCACGATCGGGGTCAAAAATTGGCGCTTAAAAGGTTCGATCTCGGGCCTCACTTTGATCGGCGTGAGGCAATCAACCAACTGCTCGCTCCAAAGACCGCTCACCGTCTCCGCCCCGAGGTGGACGCGATATTCCATCAGGTAATCGGGGATGAAAACAAAGCGCGCTCCTTCCGTCGCCAGCCGAATGAAGAACTCCGCATCTGGCGTGTTCAAGTCTTCCCGAAACTGAAGCCGTTGCATGTCGGCAGTGCGCAGGAGTGAGGCCGACATCGGAATCGATTGTCGCCAGGCTGCTGCTTCCGGATTTTGTAATTCACCCGCCGCCAGCTCGTCGCGACCATACTTGCGACTATAGGCGATGCTTTCCTCCTCCAGCCGCCGACCCTCGGAATCGATCAGGTAGTGATTGGAAAACACCACCCGTACTTCCGGCCGCATCGCCTCGACCAGGCGGCCGACAAAATCCGGCAACAACCGGTCGTCATCCCCGATCGCGACCAGATACTCCCCGCGCGCGGCGGCCACAAGGGCATTGAAATTCCCCGACATCCCAAGGTTGCGCTCGTTGCGCTGGAACCTGACCCGCGAATCCCGTCGCATCGCTTCCTCTCCGACTGCGATCGTTTTCTCCATCGTGCCGTTATCGAAAACCAGCACCTCGACATTGGCATACGTCTGTCCCAGCGCGGCATCGATCGCCTCCCGCAAATATTGCGGACGATCGAAAGTCGGGATGATGACGCTGACGAGAGGGGTCATGAGGCGAGTGAAACAAAAGCAACCAGCATTTTCAAAGCCCAATCAACCGGTGATCGCCCTCTCGCGCCAGCGGCCAAACCCGAGTCGCGACAAAATAACGTGACCGCGTGAGGAGCCTCCGGACATGCGGAAGTGTCGAAAAATTGGCCGCGATTGGCGCTCGCTGCCCGCTTGGGATAAATTCCCCGCCATGACAGACGCGCATCGCACCGCGGTCGCGGAATTTCGCAGATTGCACCGCGCAGGCTGTTTCGTTCTCCCAAATCCATGGGATATCGGCACCGCGCTCTATCTTCAGCATCTGGGCTTCCAAGCGCTCGCCACCACTTCCGCCGGCTTCGCCTTTAGCCGCGGGAAACCGGATGGCGGGGTGCCCCGCGACGAAATGCTGCTGCACATTGCCGAGGTTGTCGCCGCCACGCCGCTGCCCGTCAACGCTGATTTCCTCAATGGGTTTGCCGACGAGCCCGAAGCCGTCGCGGCCAACGTCGACCGTTGCATCGCGACGGGAGTTGCGGGTCTCTCGATTGAAGACTCGACTGGGCGGAGCGATCAACCGCTTTATGAGGAAGTCATGGCAATCGATCGGATCCGCGCAGCCCGATCGGCGATTGACCTTTCGCAAAGCAATGTGGTCCTGACCGCGCGGTGCGAGGCTTTTTGGGTCGACCATCCCGATCCGCTGGGCACGGTCCTGGCGCGTCTTCCGGCTTACGCCGAGGTAGGAGCGGATTGTCTGTATGCGCCGGGGTTGTCCGAGCCGGAAGAGATCGCTCAGGTCGTTAGGGCGGTTGCGCCCAAACCGGTGAATGTCCTGGTCACGGGGTTTAATTCGCATCTTTTGCTCGCGCAGTTGGCCGCGCTCGGCGTGCGCCGGATTTCGGTCGGCTCCGGTCTGGCGCTGGCGGCGTGGGGCGCATTCAGCCGTAGCGCGCGTGAGATCGCGCACGCCGGTTCCTTCCAAGCGCTGGCCGAGGCGGCGCGCTCGGCCGAGCTAAACGATCTCTTTTCCAAGCCAGAAAATTAAGTTAACAAGCAGAACGAAATGTTTGCTCCCGCCGATTACGAACTCCGGCCGCTCACTGCACAGGATGAGCCGCTCTTGTGGGAAATGCTTTACCAGGCTCTGAGTCCGCCCGGCGCGGTTGCGCCTGACCGTGATATTATTCATCGGCCGGAGTACGCCCGCTTCGTCGAAGGCTGGGGTCGCGAGCTGGATCAGGGCTATGTCGCTCACGACAAAAACGAAGGCACACTCCTCGGCGCCGTCTGGCTGCGGACCCCGGTCGAGATTCAACCCGGGGAAGCTCCGCCCGAAATGGCTTTCGCCGTCAAGGAAGGGCATCGCAAGCGCGGACTCGGCGCGTCGCTTCTCACCCAGATGGTGAGGGCCAACCCAAAACTCTCCGCTGTGCTGCTGCATGTTCGGGCAAATAGTCCGGCCGTGCGGCTGTTCGAAAGATTCGGCTTTGAAGTGGCCAGCCAGGAGGCGCGTTCCGTCGTCATGCGCAGGGCGATCTAGATGTCCGACGCCGAGCAATCCAGCCAGGCCGATCGCGCACGGGTTATCCTGCACGAATGGGTCGAATCGGAAAGCCTGCGCCGCCATTGCCAGGCGGTGGCCGATTCATTGCGGCACTTCGCTCCGACCGTGGGCGGTGACCCCGATCTTTGGGAAGCCGTCGGGCTTCTGCACGACATGGATTACGAGCGGCATCCAAACCCGGAGCAAACTCCGACCGGCGGTCATCCGTTTGTCGGCGTCGCCTGGCTGCGCACAGAGGGTTGGAGCGAAGAAGTTTGCCGGGCCATTCTCTCGCATGCCGACTATGCCGGAGTGGAGCGAATCACACCGCTCGAGCGCACACTCTACGCAGCCGATGAACTGAGCGGCTTCGTGATGGCAGTGGCGCGGGTGCGTCCTTCCAAGAGTGTGCACGAAGTCGACGTCGCCGCGGTGAAGAAGAAGATGAAAGACAAAGCCTTCGCCCGCGCGGTCAATCGCGACGACATCGTGCGCGGCGCGGCTGAGCTCGGGCGACCGCTCGAAGAGGTGATCGCGGGTGTGATCACCGCCCTGCAGGCCGATGCCGACCGGCTCGGCCTCGCCGGCACTCGTTAGGTAAAAGATCCGTCCTCGGCTGTGAACTTCGAAATCATTCCGGCGCATGATCTGTCCCTGGCCGAGCAGGCCGCGACTTCACCGAAGCCTTTGCCGGCTATGTCGGCGGCTCGTTTGCGATGGATGCAGCCGGCCTCGGGCGTTTCATTTCCGTTCAAGGCGCCGACCTTTGTCACAGCCGTTTTGCGCGCAACGCCGACGGTCTTTGCGGCTTCGGCTACATCGGACGAATCGGGGAATTCTCCCGGCTCGCCGGCATGGGCGTCGTCGCTTCGGCCCGCCGCAGCGGCGTCGCGCGCGGCCTGCTCCTCCACCTTCTCGAGGAAGCGCGGGCGCGCCGCGATCGCCTGATGGTGCTGGAGGTGATCGAACAAAATCCGCCCGCCCGCGCTCTCTATCGCCGCGAGGTTCCGCGAAATGGGAAGACTGTGCGGCTGGCGCCGTCCCGCAACGACGGGCGAACCGGCAAAGGCCGGGCGCTCCGGCGCGCTGGAAGAAATATCCCTCGCCGCCGCCAGCCAGCTCCCGGCCGCGCAGGAATTTCCGGTCTTGCCCTGGGCGGTTTGCCGGCACGCGGTCGCGAAAATGGCTGCCGGTTGCGCTTATTCCTCCGGTCGTGCGGTCGTCGTCATCGGCGATCCCGCCGTTGCCGGTCCGTTGCGGATGCATGCGCTCGCTCCCACGGAAACAGGCGCCCCCGATTGGGTCGCGGTGAAGGAAGCGCTGGCCGCGATGCTCGCACTGCATCACGCACGCGAGTTTTTCGCGCCCCCCGTTTTTCCCGAGGAATTTGGGACGAAACTTTTTGCGCCGCTCGGTTGTGCGCGGGAACCGCTCAGCCAGTTCCTCATGCAGCGAGAGCCCTAGGAAAGGGCGATAAGCTTTTCGTTAGGCCAGCTCAACCCGTGGCGCGTTGCGCGTAGACCGGCGCTTCCTCGGTCAGGATCTCGATCGCGTGCCGGAGCTCATCCATGTCGAAAGGCTTGGCCAGGAGAAGATCGACCCCGAGCGCCTCGTAGGAGCGGGTGTTCGCTTCGTCGAGGAAGGCGGAGAGGACGACGATCTTGCCCGCAAACTTCTGCGCCCGGAGCTGGCGCACCAGCTCGATCCCGGTCATGCGCGGCATCTTGTGATCGGTAATAATCACATCGAAGGGATGCGCGGCTGCGGCGATTTTCGCCAGGGCCGCAATGCCGTCGTTCGCGGCCATCACCGTGCATTTCGGACCGCACAGCACGAGCGCGAGCAAACGCGCCACCGCGCTTTCGTCCTCTACGGTCAGGATTTTCAACCCCGTCTTCATTTCCTCGCCCAGACAAGGTAGCAAGAGTCGGGCCGCCGCTTTTGGCGGTGCGGGCAGTCTCCGTCAGGGAGTAAGAAACACTTTGCCCGTAAAGGGATCCATCACCTCGGTCGAGCTGGGAAACGCGCTCACATCCACGTAGCCCTCTGTCGGCGCATACGGGCTGGTCACGAGCCCGGGCCGATTCGGCACCGCCACCCCATACGGGAGATCGCGCGGACGCTGTTGGTCGGGGGGAGCGCTGCTCGCGGGCCGGATTTCCAAGGAAAGAGGGGTCGGGCTCGGAGTCAGGGTTGGGAATGGCGTGGGCGACGGGGTTGGTCCCTGCGCTTTCGTCTTCTCCTCGTCCGTCCGGGATTTTCGCGGTTTGGTTTTGGGCGCGGGTTTTTTTCCAATGTTGGAAATGGAACGCCCGACCTTTTTGAAAAAATCGCCCACCGGATTCGCCGCCGCGCGCGGCCCGCTGAGTGCGACCGCAAACAGGCAGACCAGGAGAGCAGACTGGCGAAGGAAGCGGCGCATCGGGCTAGGATTCACAGAGATTCACGATGGAAATTTCAGCCAGAATCGCGCCTCAGGAAACATGCAGCACTTCGCGCAGCGTCCGGCGACGCAGCTCCATCGCGATCAGGGCCAGAATGGTCAGGACGTCGCTCGCGAGATGGGTGATCCGAACGCTGCCATAGGTCGCGGGGGTGAGCGTCGGCTCGAGTTTCGCCCGCACCGCCGTCGGATTCGCCGTCGCCCCGCTCGCGGCCTCGAATTGCCTGATCGAGTCGAGCAAGGCAAAGCGCTGCGCGGTCACATCCTTCATCGCGCCGAGATTTTCGTAGGCAAAGAGCGCAAACAAAAGTGAAACCAGCCCCGTCGTCACGGCGGCGTGCTGTTTGCGCAGCGAGGAAAAGGCGAGGAGGCCGCCCACCACCAGGACGTAGAGATTCCAGTAATTCTGCATCGCGGTCGAGCGATCGAAATAGAGCTGAACAAGTTCGCTGTAACTCATGGTCGCGCTTGATCTACGGGCTCTGCCGGTTGGAATCGAGGCTAAATTTCGGTCGGATAAAAAGAAAACAGCCCGCCGCCAGAGCCAGGCCGCCAAAAATATCGATCGCGTGATGTTGATGGGTCAGCAGCGGGGAAAAAGCAATCAACCCGAACCAGCCCAGAACGGCGACTCGAGCCGTCCCGGCGAGGTGCCGGGCGTAAGCCTCCACCAGGAAAACAAGGAGCGCGGCATGGAGCGAAGGGAACAGGTTATACGGCCCGTCTAATCCGCGGAACCAATCAAAGAGCACGCCTAACGAACCCTGAGCCACCGGTCGTGGAAAGGCGAAGCGCAGCGGCAGGAGGAGGAAAAAAATTCCGGCAATCACGATCGCCGCCGCCACTCGCCTGGCGAAAATTCGCAAGCTGCCTTCATCGCGAAAAAGAAACGGCGCCGCGACAAAGAAGAGATCGATTGAGAGATAAGGCAGAATCATGAACGGGAGGAACGGGATTCCGCGTTCCCAGGCAAAATAGAAAACTCCGACATCAGGCCGCCGCGCCGTGATCCACATGCAAATCCCGTAGACCGCCAGGAAAAGGAGCGAAAGCCCGACCGAGGCCACGAGCGCGAGCCACCGTGAAACTGGAGCGTCGGTTTTCAGGAGTTCAGGCGCCTTGCGGTGGAAACAGTAAACATTCCCCAGCGATCGATCTGCATCGCGCATTTTTCGAAGCCGGACAGCTGCACCAGTTCATCTATTTCCGCCGTTGTCCGTCGGCGCATGATCCAGCGCTTCCCTTCCCGATTGCGCAGGACACGCGCGATAAACTCCAATTGCGGATGCCAGGGCTGGTTGGTGTAAATCAGATAACCGCCCGGCTCGATCGCCCCGGCGAGTCCGCCTAACGACTGCAAAACCGCGTCGTTCGAGGGAAATAGTTCGTAGAGCCCGGAGACAATCCCGATCGTCGCACGTGGTGTGAGCGAGGCGACCGCGGCCCGATCAAAGGCATCCCCTCGCCGCGTCAGCACCCGATCCTGCAACCCGAACTCCTCCGCCAACGCGCGCGCCGCTGTGACATTCTCCTCTTCATTGTCGCAGAGAATCGCGCTCATCTGGATCTGCGGCAGTGAGCGCATCGTCTCCAAAACATAGCGGCCCGCCCCCGCCGCCATGTCGAGAATGCGGATCGCACTTCCATCCTGCACCAGTTTTTCGATGACCTCGCGCAACGCTGTCTCGAGATTCGCTTTGCGCTGCCGGATGCCGCGCCATCCGATGCTGCGGAGATAATTTGCGTCCACGAACCGGCCAAGACGCGACGAGCCCTGCGGGCGATTCTCGTAGACGTAATCGAGCGACCGGCCCGAATCGAAACCGCTTTTCCAGCCAAGTTCGATCCCTTTGCTCAGGCGTCCCCCGATTTTCATCGCCGCGCGCGCGACCGCGAAGTGCGGGCTGCCACGCAACTTCAAACCCTCGTGTTCCTCCCACGTATGCCCGTATTTGTCCGCATCGCGCAGCGAGACCACGACCGGTGGCTGCGTGAAACGCTCCTCCATAAAAGCGCGAATGCGTTCGATCACGTGCGCCCGATCGGTCTCGTGAAAAATCGCGTGATACATCGCCGGGAAAACGTGCATCTGTTTCCGCGGCGACGACAGGCCGTTAAAAAACTCGCGCTGTGCTTTCAGACTAACGACCCAGTCCCGGCCGGCTGCGAGCATCAGCGTCGGCACCTGGATCGAGCCGGCATCCGCCAGCAAACGCCGCGCGGTGTCGTGCAGATCGAGCAGGAGGTTGATCGCAATCTCGCGAAAGATCAGCGGGTCGCCCTCGTAGCGGGCCGCTTCCCCCGCGTCGTGGGTCAGCATGGACGCCCGCACATAACTGGTCACCTTGCCCGAGCCAAAAAGCTTCTGCTGCAGGCGCAGCGCCGGGATGGCGAGGGGCACGTAGAGTTTCACCTCGAATGCCGCCGTCGCCAGAATGAGCGCGCGAATCGGCGGCGCGTAATCGTGCACCCAGGCCGTCACCGTCACCGCCGCCAGGCTGTGCGCGAGCACGATCATATTCTCGAGCGCGATCTCGTAACGGCCGGCGATTTGCCTAACGAATGCGTCCACGTCCCTGACCACGTCCGTCAGATCGCGCGCCGCGCCGCGTTCGCCCGGGGAACGGCCATGCCCGCGCGCGTCCCAGGCGAAGATGGCCAGGCCCTCCATGCCTAACGAGTCCACGGTCTGCGCCCAGCGACCGGAATGTTCGTGGCCGCGGTGAAAAAGGAGGAGCGCCTTTTCGATCTTTTTCTCGGCGGGCAACCAGGCGCGGTAGAAAAGCTCCGTCCCGTCCCAGCTCGTCAGGGTGCCTTCAATCGCTTCCATGCCTGGTGGGGCGAGACTCTGTCGAGCCGGGGAGGATGCCACTTGATTAATCGCGCGTCCCTTCAAGCTCGACGGAGTCTCGCACCACCGAAAAATCGGCCCGCAGCGCCTCCACCTCCTGCCGCAGTTCGGCGGCGATTATATTAGCTGCCCCGCTTTCATAGCGGCGCGGCGCGCCAATGATCAGCCGCACTTTCACCGGCCGCGGCAGCCGCCGCCCTTTCGGCCAGGCGCGGAAGGCACCTTCCAGGTAGCAGGGCAGCACGCTGGCTCCGCCTTCCGCGAGAAGGGCGCCGATGCCCGGTTTGAAAGGCTGCGTCGCCCCGGTTCTCGAACGCGTTCCTTCGGGAAAAATAATCAGCACGTGCCCCGGATGCGCGAGGAGCCGGGCGCAAACCGTCAGACTTTCCCGCGCCCCCATCTGGCGCCGGAACGGGAGCGCATTCATCACCACCGTGGCGAACCAGCTCCGGGGCAGGCTGCGAAAAAAATAATCCTCGGCCGCAACCGGAAAGGCGCGATGCAGACGGCGCAAAGGCAGCGCCGCGAGGAGGCAGACGCTGTCGAGATGACTGGAATGATTCGCCACCAGGACGAAAGATTCCTCGTCGTTAGGCAAGTGCTCCGCCCCGACGATCTCGAAGCGGCAATAAACCCGCAGCAGCCCGCGAATGACGAGCGCGACGAGCGAGCGCAAGACGTAGACGAGCGCGTCCGGCTCTCGAGGAAAACGCCGCAGTCGTTCGACGGCTTTCCGTTCCAGGTCCAGGGCTGCGCCGGCTGCCATTCTTGTCATCGCCCCGGATGATAATAGGCCGTCATGAACATGAACAGGGGCGCGACAAAAATCAGGCTATCGATGCGATCGAGGACACCGCCGTGCCCGGGAATCGCCTTGCTCCAGTCTTTGGTGCGAAGCTCGCGCTTCAGGACGCTGCACGAGAGGTCGCCCAGCGGTCCGCCGACACCCACGATCAATCCGGTTAGGATCAATTCCGGCGTCCCGAAAAACGGAAACGAAAAATGCAGCAGCCAGGGCAGGGCCATCGCAACCAGGAGCGCCCCCAGCGCGCCTTCCAATGTTTTGCGCGGACTGATCTCGTTCCGCAACGGGTGACGCCCAAACATTTTTCCAAAGGTGAATGCGGCCACATCCGTCACCTCCGTGGCGAAGATCCGGAAACAAAGATAGCCGTAGGCAGCAGGCGAGTTGGCGAGCAGGCCGAGGTGTCCCCACATCCAGCCGGGCAAGAGGAAGGCGATCATGCCTAACGAGATTTTCCGCACCTCGCCCTCAGCGCGATTGCGCAGGATCGGAACGAGCAGAAGCAGTCCCAGCGTCAGTGCCGGAAGCGTCCCGAGATTGCCCCTGAAATAAGTCGCGCTTCCCACCAAAACGATCCCGAGATAAACCGCACCGCTCAGCAGGCGATCGTCTGCCAACTGAGAAACACGCAGAAATTCGCGGGCCGCGAGCAGACCCACCGCGGTCACACCGAGGATGAAAGGTACCCGTCCCGCGAAGACGAAAAGCGCCGCAAGTGGGGCCAGCCAAAGCCAGGCTCGAAAGGTTTGCCACACGCTCCCGAGCTCGATCCGAAAAACGAACTGCAACAAGGCGAGCACACCTCCGGCGCCAACGAGAAGGCCGGCCACGATGCCGAGGTAGGCGCGGAAAATCGGATCGCGCAGCGCCGCGGAAGGAGACATCAAACGCTTTTCCTTTTTAGCGCGCACAGAATTCGGCGGAGTCGTTGGGCGATTGTCTGCAGGCAGCCGGCCATGACTACGACGCAGGTCCATTCCAACACCGTCAAACCGCCGAAGACGCCCTCGCCGTGATTTAAGCGCAGCAGCAACCAGGTCAGCCACGCGCCGAGGCCGAGCGCTACCATCCGCCATGGTTTCGACATCAGCCCGCTAAACTCACGCGCCACGCCGACCGCCTGCCCGAGCGTCCCGACGTAGGCCGTGCCTAACGACATGATGGCGGCCCCATAACCGAAAAGCGGATTCATCCAACCGCTGTGCGCCGCGCCGACAAAAATTACGACATCGGAGACACGATCGGGCAGGTCATTCAGCACTTCGCCCCGCCAGCTTGCCTGCCCCGCGGCGAGCGCGACCATGCCGTCCATCATGTTGCACCAAAGGCGCAGAAGACAGAACAACGGCGCCACCAGAAGGAGCGCGGGATGGCGAGACGATTGCCAGAACGAGAGCGCCGCCAGCGCCGCCGCAACGAGCGAGAAATAGGAAATCGCATCGGCGTGAATCCCAAGACGAACGCAAA
>JBKJNW010000048.1:0-2811 GCA_046593335.1 Chthoniobacterales bacterium
GAAAGGCTCTCGAAGGCATCGGGAGTGCCGGTCCGGGGGAAGCGCTCGAAGACCTTCAGGCGATAGCCTTTGAGACCGGTATTGCGTCCGACCCAGAAAGGCGAGTTGGTCGAGAGCGCGTAAAGATGCGGCAGAAAATACCGGATCTGGTTCATGACATGGATGGCGGTGGCGCGATCCGGAATGCCGACATGAACGTGCAGCCCGAAGATAAGGTTGGCCCGGGCAACCTGCTGCAAATCGCGCACGATCGTGGCATAACGCTCGCCCTCGGTGATGTGCTGATCGAACCAATGCGAAAAGGGATGCGTCCCGGCGGATGCGATTTTCAATCCGCCGCGTCCCGCCATGGTGGCGAGCTCGCTCCGCAAGCGGATGACCTGGGCGCGCGCTTCGTGGATGTTCCCGCAGACGTCGGTTCCGAGCTCCACGACTGACTGGTGCATCTCGGGCTTGATCTGTTCGTTCAGCGTCACTTTCCCTTCCCCGAGGATCTGCTGAATGTGGGAACGTAGCTCGCGCGTTTCCGGATCGATGATCTGGAATTCTTCCTCGATCCCGAGGGTAAAGGTGTGATCGCCCGCGCTCATCGCCTAACAACAACCGCCAAATCGGCGCCCGACGCAAGCTGGAGAACGCGTCCGGCCGTCGTATAAATCGGCATGCAACGATGGCCGCGGCGGATGTTTGTGCGCTCAATCTTCTGCGCCCTCGCGCTCGCGACCGGGACGGGATGCGCCACGGCGCGGGACGGGCAGGAGCGCGCTTTTACCGTCCGGCAGGAGCATTTCGAAAGCAGCGGGGTGAAAATCCTGGCTGATGTTTACACGCCGGCGGGGGCTGGCCGGCATCCGCCGATTCTCGTCCTGCATGGCGCGGGCGGGATGCTTTTCGACGGCCCCGCGATGACGCGCGTGGCGGCCGATCTCGCCCAGGCCGGCTATGAAGTTTACCAGGTCCACTATTTCGATCGAACCCACACCTGGTTTGCCCGGCAGGCGGTGCTTTTGAAATTGTTCCCGACCTGGCTCGGGACGGTGCACGACGCGGTCGCATGGGTGCGCCGCCTTCGGCCCGAATCGGAGAGAGTCGGAATTTTCGGCTATTCGTTAGGCGCATTCGCCGCGATCGAGGAGGCACGGCGCAACCCGGCGGTGGGCGCGGTCGTGGAACAGGCCGGCGGTTTCTGGAACGCCCAACCGCAGGGCCCGACCCGGCAACCGCTGCCGCCGATGTTGCTCTTGCACGGGCTGGCCGATGAACGCGTGCCTTTCGCCAAATACACCGAGCCGCTGCTGGCCTTCCTGCGCGCACATGACGACCGGTTCGAGATGCGGTTTTTCCCGGGCGAAGGCCATATCTTTTCCGCGCCAGCGCAGGCGCAGGTCCGGTCCAGCGCGGTGGATTTTTTCCGCCGCCAGCTGCGAGCTTCGCCGAAGTAAGGTCGGCGGGCCGAGGCGGTTTGGCCGGGAAACTGCTTTACCGGTGGAACTCGTGGCGCAATGAGATTCCCAGCCTTCGATCACCATCCGTCGAAATTCGTCCTCCTCGAGGGCTTCCTCATCGTCCTCGTGACCGGCATCGTCGACTGGTTCTCCGGCTTCGAGGTCAGCATGTCGCTTTTCTACGGCATCCCGATCATGTTAGTGATCTGGTTTGGCGACCGCAAAAGTGGGTTTCTCGTCGCGATTCTCTGCGGCATCACCTGGTGGTGGGCCGACATCCTGGCCGGTCACTTGTATTCCCATTATTGGGTAGCGATCTGGGAACCGGCTTCGCGCTTTGGTTATTTTGCCTTTGTCGCGTTGGGCGGAGCGGCCTTGAAGGAAAAGCACGACGCGATCCGCACCCGCATCGCTTTGCTCGAGCACACCCAGCGCCTGGAGCGGGAGATCATCGATATTAGCGAACGCGAACAGCGCCGAATCGGGCGCGATCTGCACGATGGGCTTTGCCAGTACCTGGCCGCGATCGGCTGCCTGGCGGCGGCACTGCGCACGGATCTGCTCCGGCAGGATTTGGAAAAAGAAGCCGCCGTCGCGGAAGAACTGGCGGAATTGCTCGAGAAAGGAGTCGTGCAAACGCGCGATCTGGCCCGCGGCCTCGTCCCGGTGCCGATGGATGAAGCGGGCCTGCCCTTTGCCCTCGAAGGCCTCGCCGCGTCGGTCGCGCATCTGCGCCAAATTGACTGCAGTTTCCGGGTCGAGGGCGAGGTAAAAATCGGCGACACTTCGGCGGCAACTCATCTTTACCGGATCGCGCAGGAAGCGATCAACAACGCCACGCGCCATGGTCGTGCCAATAAGATCCGAATTGCCCTCGAGGCCGAGGGCTCGCTCGCGACCCTGAGCGTGGCCGACAACGGTCTGGGCCTCTCCCAAGGGAAATTGACCAACTCACCAGGACTTGGGTTAAGCATCATGCGTTATCGCGCCCGGCTCGTCGGCGGCCAGCTCGCGCTGACCGAGCCTAACGATGGCGGGACCGTCATCGTCTGCACTTTTCCGCAACGCGAGTGGTCGGTGGAGGAAGAAGATGCGGCGGCCTGAGACGAAGAAAAAGGCGGTCGTGATCGTGGAAGATCACCCCATGTTCCGCGAACGCCTGGCCGAGTTGATCAACCGCGAACCAGACCTGGAGGTGCGTGGCGAAGCGGACAACATTCGCGACGGTTTCGAGCTCATCATGCAGGGAGAAGCGCAGGTCGCCATTGTCGATATCACTCTGCAAGGCTCGAGTGGCCTCGAGTTGCTCAAGAATTTGAAAGCGGCCGGCGCCGAATTGCCCGTCCTCGTCCTCTCGATGCATGAC
>JBKJNW010000052.1:0-13654 GCA_046593335.1 Chthoniobacterales bacterium
ACGATGTTGCGCGAAGTTTTCAGCGAGACCGGTGCCGCCTCGCGTGTCCTGCAGACCGACGGCGAAGACATGCAGAAGCGCGATCACGCTTGTTTTTTCTCCGCCGCGCACGCGGCCAAGGATAGCGGGATCGCGCTGTCGTTAGGCGAGAAAGCCGGACTCGACCTACCGCTGGCCCGCGCCACGAAGGCGCAGTACGAGCGCATGATTTCTGAAGGGCTGGACGAGCTCGACAAATCGGGCATCGCGGAGCTGACTTTCAAAGGGCGTCACGCATCTCGCGGGTAGGGTGGGCGTCCCGCCCGCCGGTTTCGGCATCTTGCCGAAACAATCTTTTGAGAAGGTGCGCGGGCAGAAAAAGTTCGCGACGGCAAGATGGCGTCGCCGGCGGGCGAGACGCCCACCCTACCCGGGAGTAATCCGCTCCGCTCCCGCGTAGACGTTCATCGTTTCGCCGCGCAGGAAGCCGACGAGCGTTTGATTGTGCGCGCGCGCAAATTCAATCGCCAGACTGGTCGGAGCGGAGATGGCCGCGATAAGCGCGATCCCGGCGGCGAGGGCTTTCTGCGTCATCTCGAAGGAGACGCGGCCGCTGAGCAGGAGGATGTAGTTGCCTAACGGGAGCCGTCCGGCGAGCAACTGGTGGCCAATCAATTTATCGAGCGCATTGTGTCGCCCCACGTCCTCGCGGACGAGGAGCAACTTCCCCCGCGGATCAAAAAGGGCACAAGCGTGCAAGCCGCCGGTGCGCTGGAAAGTCGCCTGCGCGGCCGCGAGCTGCGCGGGAAGTGAGAGCAAGACTTTGCTCTCGATCGCCGGCGCGGCGGTGATCGGCGGGAATTGTTGCAGCGCGGCCTCGATCGTTGCTTTGCTGCAAACCCCGCAGCTCGAAGAACTAAAAACGTGCCGGCTCAGCCGGGCGGCGTCGAAACGCGCCGGATTGCGGAGCGCGATATCGACGACGTTGCCGGCGGACGCTTCGTTAGTCGTTAGGCAGGACGTGATCTCGAAAATTTCGACGCCGTTGCGCACGATGCCTTCGGTGAGGGCGAAACCGGCGGCCAGTTCGCGGTCGTGCCCCGGCGTCCGCATGACGACCGCGATGCTGCGGCCTTCCACCCGAATCTCGAGCGGTTCTTCCGCCGCCGCTTCGTCCGCCTCCGTCAAGAGAGGCTGACCCGCGCGATACCGGACGACTTCAATCGACTTGGAGGGCTCCCGATTCTTCACAGGTCAGAGGGCGAGTTGAGGTTGGTGAAAAGCCCGGGGTCGGAAATTGCGCGCGCCACAAGCAGGCCTTGCCGGATCGCTTCGCGGACGAAGTTTTGCATCGCAAAATCGCCGTGGCCCAAGCCCTGCGCGGCCAGCGCGGAGCAGCTCGTGGGATAAACTGCCGCCAGCGGTTCGAAACCATGCGGACCCTGTCCCACACCCCCGCCCAGGGCGAGCAGCGAGCGCAGAAATTCCGCCGTGACGCGGGGGAGATCGACTGCGAGGACGACGAGCAACGGCGCTGTGCACTTTTGCAAAGCCGCCGCCACCCCGGCGAGCGGGCCGGTGTCGCTCACTTCATCCGCCACCACTTCGCAGTCGCTCCATTCGGCGCGGCGCGGACCGGAAATCATCAACTGCTCGGGCGACAAATTCCGCAAGGTCGCAAGCTGGCGCTGCCAGAGGGGCTGACCGTCGTAGTCCAGGAAAGCCTTGTCGCGGCCCATGCGGGTCGATTTTCCGCCGGCCAGAAGAACGGCGCTACAGCGCATCGTTAGGCGATTTTCGCTTCCGGCTGCGCGAGGATTTTTAACTGCGCCGGGCCGAGGCGGAGGAGGCCGTCAATTAAAATGCGCGCCCGCAAGCCGCCGCGGCCGGTGAGAAATTTTTCCGCTCCGGGCGCGAAGGCGGTATCCATCCAGTAACACGGCGCACAATGCGCGGTGCCGCGGAATTGCACGCCTTGGAGCTCGAAGTCCGCCCCGATCAATTCCATCAGGTCGACTCCGGAAACGATGACGTTGCGCCGCAGAACGCCGGGCGATTTGTTTCCGATGCCGAAGTGACGCGACAACTCGGCAAAGACTTCGGCAGAGAAAAAGGTGATCTGGCCTTTGTAGTCTTTGCGATAATCGAAGAAGCGATCGTCCCGAATTCCACGTCCAGCGACGCACTCGAGGCGCTTGGCCTGGACCAGGGAAAAATCCTCCGGCGGCTTGCCATGATGACCGAAAAAATTATGACCGGGCGAAGTGAAAAGCTGCTCGATGATCATTGCGGTTGCCTGCGACACCATGGGACGAGGCGCCGGGGCGCGCAACTTGACTCGTCCGACCGGTCGCTGACGGTTGATCTCGCATGAGAACAGTCTGGCGCGTCTTCGCTTACCTCCGGCGCTATCCATGGATGGCGGCCGGGACGCTTTCCTGCGCCATCCTGAGCACGCTCATGATCATCGTTTTCCCCTGGGTGACAAAGTTCCTCATCGACGACGTGATCAGCGGGCATCGGCCCGAACTGCTCCTGCCGATGGTGGCAGTGGCGCTGGCCGCTTTCTTTCTCCAGGACGTGCTTAATGGGCTGCGGATTTTGCTCAACAACAGCTTTGAACAAAAAGTGATCTTCGATCTACGGAGCGATCTGTTCCGGCACATCGAGCGGCTGCCGCTGCGCTGGTTTGATAATCGCGCGACGGGCGACCTGATCACGCGGGTGGTCGAGGACGTGAACGCGGTCGAGCGCGTCCTGATCGACGGGATCGAGCAAGGCGTGGTCGCGGTCCTGCAGGTGCTGATCGTGATGGTGACGCTTTTTTATTTTAACGGCAGCCTCGCCTGGTGCGTCCTCGTGCCCGTGCCCCTTCTCGCGGGCGGCGCGATCGCCTACACCTTGTCCGGTCCGAGCCGCTATCGTCCGCAACGCAAAGCGGCTTCCGCGCTCAACGCCCTCCTCCTCGACGACCTCGCGGGCATTCGGCAGATCAAATCTTTCGTGCGCGAGGAGCAGGAACACACCCGCTTTAATCGTGCGAGCGAAACCCTGCGCCAGGCCACGCTCCGCATCATGCGGGCTTGGGCGCTCTACAGTCCGTCGATGGATTTCGTTAATTCGTTGGGCCTGGTCCTGGCCATCGGCTTTGGCGGTCGGGCGGTGTTGCGGGGCGAGATGCAGGTCGGCGCGCTCGTCGCTTTCATCACTCTGACGCGATTTCTTTATGAACCGGTGACGCGACTGCACCAGCTCAACCAGCTCGTCCAGGCCGGGCGCGCAGCGGGCGAGCGCGTCTTCGAGATTCTCGATGAACCGGAGGAACCGGGACTGCGGGAGGGAGAAACCATTCCTGAGATCGAAGGCGAGATTCGCTATGACGACGTCAGCTTTGCCTACGCGAAAGGGCTGCCCGCGCTGAGTAATGTTTCCTTTCACGCCCGCCCCGGTGAGACGATCGCGCTCGTCGGCACGACCGGCGCGGGTAAATCGACCCTCGTCAACCTGCTGGCGCGCTTCTACGAGTTCACCTCCGGCGCGATCACGATCGATGGCAAACCGATTCGGGAATTCGGAAAGCGGACTTTGCGCGAACTGGTCGGAATGGTGACTCAAGAAAGCTTTCTCTTCAACGGCACGATCCGGGAGAACCTGCTCCTAGGAAAACCGGAGGCGACGGACGAACAACTACTGCAGGCGGCGGAAGCGGCCAATGCGCGCGCCTTCATCGACCGTTTGCCTAACGGACTCGGGAGCGTGGTCGGGGAACGTGGGGTGAAGCTAAGCGTGGGGGAAAAGCAGCGGCTCTCGATTGCGCGCGCGCTCTTGAAGGATCCACCGATTCTCATTCTCGACGAAGCGACCGCGAGCGTCGACACGACCACGGAGCGACTGATTCAACAGGCGCTGGAGAACCTGATGTTTCACCGCACCTGCATCGTCATTGCGCATCGGCTTTCCACGATCGTGCGGGCGGACCAGATTCTGGTGCTCGATCACGGCCGGATCATCGAGCGGGGGACGCATGCCGAGCTCTTGTCGTTAGGGGGAAAATACGCCCGGCTCTGCGAGCAAAGTTTTCTCGAGACGCCCGAGGGCGAACTCGAATCGCTGAGCTTGTAGGCGCTTCGCTCAGCCAGGCGTTTACAGGAGCGCGTTGTAGCGCGCTTCCAGTTCGCCGTAGCGCGCCTCGCAATCCTCCAGCGCGCGGTGCTCCTCGAAGAGGCTTTGTTCGAGGTCGCTGATCCGGTTGCGGAGATTGATCGCCATCGTGGTCGTGGCCGGCGCTTCCGCGTCCGCTCCATCGAGCTCGTCGCCTAACGGAAGCAGGTCGCGCAGCTCGCGAATCTGGCGGCGCGAACCGTCGCAGGAATTAATGACAAAAGTCTCATCCCCAATTTCGCCGAGACGAAGAAATTCCTGGACCGCGCCGAGCGTAGTCGGCCCGTAATATCGATCGCTCGTGAGCTCGACCAGCCAGTCCATCTCCAGCTCGGGAAACATCGGCGCCTTGAGCCAGGTAAGCTGATCGTGGGAAAGCTTATCGTGCGGCGCGACCTGCGCGGTCGCGGCCCAGCGCCGGACCTGAGAAAAAGGAAGGGGCCCGAAGATGCTCCCATCCTCATGTTTGCAGAGGAACCAAAGCTGGTTCGCGGTCGACTCCATTATTCGTTAGGCACAGAGGCGCCCGGGGCCGGGGGAGGGGAGGGAGTACCCGCTGCCGCGCCGGGGGCGCCGGGGATGATCAGGGTTTGGCCGGCCCGCAGTTTGGTCGCGTCCTCAATGTGATTGAGTTTCTGCAGCTCGTCGATCGTGACCTTATGCATGCGCGCGATGGAAGTGAGCGTTTCGCCGCGGGCGACGACGTGGGTGTTGGCATCGGCAGGGAGCGGAGTGGAGGCGGCGGTCGTGCTTGGGGTGGCGTGGTCGACGCTGAGCGCCCGGGGATGCTCGAGCTCCTGCTGCAACTTCAGGATCTGCTGGGAAAGAAGATCGATCTTGAGATTTTGTTCATCAATCTTTTTCGACAGGGTGAGGAGCTCGCTCGACTCCGAGCCGGGCGAGGGAGCCGGGCTCTGCGCCTCGGCCCGAGTGAGAAAGCAAAGGGCGAAAAAAACAAGGGTGAAGCTGCGGAGACGGCGAATCATGGCGCAACCTTGGCATTTTCGCTAGCCACTGGCAAGCGCGCCGCGGTTTGCGTTTCGGCGCAATCGCGATAGCGTTTTTTCATGCCAGAACGGACGGAAAAACCGGTGGCGCCCGTGCCATGGGGGCCCAAGCAAGGCGATGGTGGCGGTCCCAAGTCTCCCGACATTTCCAAGCCGGACACGCGCGATCTCCTGAAGAAGATGCGCAAAGTGGATCCGAACCAATCGAAGCGCTACCGGCAGCGCACCGGCCAGTGACGAGCGACTCGTTAGGCGGCGGCGCAGCCGATTTTCCGGCGCTCCTGCGGCGGCAGGGTTTTCTCCAGGAGGCGGCGCTCCTGCCTCCAGCGAATGCAAGCTCGACCGCGGGCGCATTCACCCCGACCCAGGCGACCACGATTCTCGCCTTTAAGTTCACCGGCGGCGTGCTGGTAGCGGGTGACCGCCGGGCGACGGCCGGGAACACCGTGGTCTACGATCGGGCCGACAAGGTGCTCGAGATCGACCGGCACTCGATCATGGCGATCGCAGGTGTGCCGGCGACAGCCTGGGAAATGGCGCGGGTGCTCGAGCATTCGCTCCAGTATTTTCGGCGCACGCAACTGCAGGAGATGAGCGTGGACGGCAAGGTGCGCGCGCTTTCGAAATTGCTCCGCGATAATTTTGGTTTCGTCATCCAGGGGATCGGCGTGGTCGTGCCGATTTTTGCGACCTACGATTTCGTCGGAGACGGTCAGGCGCGTCTTTATTTTTACGACGCGATGGGGGCGCAATTTGAAGTGACGGAATACGCCGCGACCGGCTCCGGTTCGCCGGCGGTGCGCGGGGTTTTGTTCTACGAAAATCGCTGGGGGAAGAAACCGTTGCACAAATTGCGGGAGGAAGAAGCGGTCACGGTGGCGTTGCGCGCGCTTGACACCGCGGCGGAGGCCGACACCGCGACCGGCGGGGTCGATCGCAATGCCAAAATTTTCCCGCTGATCAAAATCATCTCGCGCGAAGGGATCAAGACGCTGCCGGAGAAACAAATCGCGGCGCGCTTTAAGAGCACCGTGGCATGATCGAAGAACCATACCGTTGGGTCGAGGCGATCGCGAACCGGCGCGAATACATCGAGACGCAACTGGCGCCGGGCAGTCCGATCGCGGCGCTCAGTTATCGCGATGGAATTCTGTTCGTCACGGTGGGGAAGGCGCGGCAAAAGCTTTTCGAGATTTACGACCGGATTGCGCTGGGAGCGATCGGGCATCCCGGCGATATCGAGCGACTACGGATGGCGGCGATCGAGCTGGCGAGCACGGAAGGTTTCACGCGCTCGGCGGGGGACGTTTCCCTGCGGCGGCTGGCTTTTTATTCGCTCAGCCCGCTCTTGAAAACGGCCTTCGAACAGGTTTACGGCGCACCTTACCTGGCGCGGATGATTTTCGCCGAAGTCGGCGCGACGCCGTCGGAAGATCTCTTCCTGCGCGTGGAATATGACGGCGCGATCGCAGCGTCCGGTTCGGCCGCGGATTCGACTCCGCCTCGTTTCAGCGCGATCGCGGGAACGGCGCGCGCGACCGGTTTGATGGAAGAATGGCTCAAGCGCGAGCACGATCCGGGTTGCACCTTGAATCGCGCGATGAAGCTGGCGCTCGACGCCTGGAGCATCGGGAGCATGCCCGCGGCAGAGGAAGAAGCCGAGGCCACGCCGTCGGCCGAGAAGCTGCGCGAATATCGGGCAGAGGAACTGAAGAGCGCGACGGTGGAAGCCGCGCTCCTGGAACGAAACGGGCCGACGGCCATTCGTTACCGCGCCCTCACGGGCGAGGAGTTGGCGAGGCTCACTGCTGCCTAACGAAGCGGCCGGCTTGCTCGCGGGTCGATGCTTGATTAAAAGGAATCATGCGGCGCGCCCTCTCCTGGCTCGGCTTGGTTTGCCTGACGATTTCCTCCGTCTGGTTCGTCAGCCTCCCGGCGCCGCTGCCGCCGGTGAGCGCGCCGCGCAAACCGATGCTCCCAGGCGAGACGTTGCCTGTCGTGGTGCTCGATGCCGGACATGGTGGGCAGGATTCAGGCGCGATGTGCGGGAGCGTCCTGGAAAAGGATCTGACGCTCGACGTGGCGCAACGTGCCGAAATGCTTCTACGCGCAGCCGGCTACGCGACGGTTTTGACGCGCGAGAGCGATCGTTACTTTTCCCTCGCGGAACGGGCCGCGGTCGGGAATAAGGAGGACGATTCGCTTTTCATCAGCATTCATTTTAACGACGGCGCCCGCGCGGCTGCTTCGGGGGTGGAGACTTATTTCGCGCAGCGGGAACCCAGCAGCGGCTCGCGCTTTTTTTCCTGGCTGCCCTTTCTGCAGCAGGTCGATAACGGCGCGCTCACGAGCAAGAGCCAGGATCTCGCTTCCAGCATCCAGGCGGCGCTGGTCGAGCGGACGCGGGCGCTCGATCGCGGGACCAAGTCGGAGCAGTTTTACGTCATCGCCAATGTGCGCCATCCGGCGGCGTTGATCGAGGGTGGTTTTATCACCAACCAATCGGACATGACGAAGCTGACCACGACGGAATACCGGCAGCAGATCGCGCTCGCCATCAGCGACGGAGTGCAGCGATATCGGGAAAAAATCGGCACGGGAAAAGCGACCCTTGCCCTGGCCGCAGCCCGGCCTGAATAATCGGAAAACGCGCCGCGTCGAATGCACCTATGAAGCGAACCTGCCTGGCTCTCGTGATATTTCTCCTCGCCGGGGTCGGTGGCCTGCGGGCGGACCAGACGACTTCGGTAGTGCAGAAGGCGCTGAAAGAACAGGGTTTCTATTACGGGGACGTGACCGGGCAGAAAAACTCCGACACCACCGCGGCCATCCGGCGTTATCAGATTCGCAACGGGCTGCAAATCACCGGGGAGATCGATGCTGAGACTTTGCGGTCGTTAGGCGTGGGGGCGGGCGCGGCGCGCTCCAAGGCGCAGCCGCCCGTGGCCGATGCGCCCGAAGAAGAGAACCAGGATGGCGAAGCGCCAACGCAATCGGCGGAGATTTCGCCCGAGCCGCCGCCGGCCAATTATCCGGCGCCCCGCGGGCCCAGTAGCCGTTACCCAAACGCGCCCGGCCCTAACGAAGTGCCCCTCGCGGTCAATGGGGTCTTTGCCGGCACGCCCTACGAGATGGCGCCGCCCGATTTGCAGCGCCACGTCATCGTCGGGGTGCAGACGCTGCTTGCCCGCTACGGCTATTACCGGAGCGGAGTCGACGGTGCCTTCGGCCCGGGGACGGCGGCGGCGTTGCGCGGTTTCCAGGCGCGGAGCGGGCTGGTGCCCGATGGCCGGCTCAACATGCCGACACTGGCGGCGCTCGGTTTACTCCCGGGACAACATCGTCCGAGCGTGCGGCGGCTGCCGGTCCGGACGCTGCGGCGGCCCATCTATCGCGGCGAATTGGTGCCGGAACGTTAGGCGAAGAGGCGGGAATTATTTCTCGCTCCCGGGAAAACGGACCGATTGCAGCTCGGTGAAAACTTTCCCGACGAAAATGCTCGCCTCGATCCGCAGGAGCAGCCGATCCGGGTCGTCGGAGATCCAGACGCTGGCACGCCGGAATTTCTTGTGCGGCTCGAGCTCGAGTTTCTTCCCGATTTTGTAGAGCTGCACGTCCAGCTTGATCGCGGGATAGGTTCCGGCCGCGATCGTGATCTGCTCCCGCGCCGCGACAGTGAGGGTGGCGAGATAAGCGCTGGTGGCCGGATAAACGACCACGCGATAGACATCGCCCTCGCGCAGAGACTGACTGCGGAGGTAGAGCAGCGCCGCATGCATGTCGTAGATGCCTTCGGCGAAGGTAAAAGGCTTCGGCTTGGGCAGCTTATTCTTGTTCGTGTCGGTGCGGACTCGCTCGAGCGAGTCGCGTTTGAAAGTGATGTCGGTCGTGATCGTCTTGCTGCGGATTTCATCGACCTGATGGAGCGAGATCGGGCGGAGGGTGACGGCATCGGCAATCGCACGATGGTGCGTGTCGAATTTCCACAGAGCGCGAACCATCCCGATCGTCCCACCGGCGCCCTGAAGCTGCAAATGATCGCCGGCTTTATCGAAGCGGATTTCCGCCGTGGCCGCGACCACTTCATTCCAGCCGAAGTTGTAGGTTCCGACGAGCGGGCGGGGGTTGGGAAAACTTCCGCGTGGAAGGGTGGTAACGGTTTTCTCCCAATCGGGCGCGGCCGCCCCGGCGACGGGAAGATGGAGGAGACCTGCCACTAGAAAAATCGCTGTCGTCCGACCCAGGCCCATCGCGCGAAGTTCCGCCGGTGCCTGGCGAGATGCAAGGTGTCGACGTCGCGGGGTGGGCAAAGGGGGCATGGCAAAATGGATTCTGACAAAAAAAAAACGCACGCCAGCGGCGTGCGTTTTCTCGGAAATTAAACCCGCTCGTTAGGGCTTTTTGGGGCTGGCGGCAGCTTTCGGCGCCGGGGTGGCGGCCGCGGCCGGAGCGTTCTTGTTCAGCTGGGTGACGACTTCGGTGGTGAAGTCCATGTCGGGCCGGGCAAACATGATCATCGGCACGCCATTCAGGCTCACGCCTGAACTGTCGAAAACGAGATCCATGTTGGCCGCTTTCACCTTAGTCATCACGACATCGGTGATTTCTTTCACGATCCCGTCGCGCATCCGCACGGCCTGCTCCTGGAGCTGCTTCTCGCGGGTCTGACGGAACTCGTTAATCTCGCGCTCCATGTTCTTGATGCTGGCGATCTTTTCGTCGCGCTCCTTCGCTTTTTGCGTCTTGGCATCGGCGCTCAGGGCAGGCGCTTCAAGCTGCTGGTTGAGCTTGTTGATATCGTCGAGCGCTTTCTTGTAGGAATCGGCGCGGTCGTCGTATTCCTTCTTCGCGCTGTTCTTGGCGTCGTTGATCTTGGTCTCGGCGTCCTTGGTTTTGTTATATTCCTTAAAGGCGCGATTCATGTCGATAGTGCCGACCTTCATGCCCTGCGCGAAAGCCCCAGCAGGGAGCGCACAGGCGGAAAGAAGAGCGACGAGGATAAGCTTTTTCATAAATGTAAGGTCAGACTGGTAATTGGGATGGCATTAGAGTGCAAGTGCCACCTTTCGTTCAAAATTGGTAGCCGACGCTGAACTGGATTTTGCCGCCGTTGGAGTTGTTATCCTTTTGCAGCGGAATGCCATAGTCGATCTTGAGCGGACCAATCGGAAGGTCGAGACGGAGGCCGAAGCCGAAGTCCGAAACGAGGTGGCTGGTGCCGAAGTCGTAGGCGCCGGCATTGACGAAACCGGTGTCGTAGAAGACTGCGCCGCGGACGCGCGGGATGATCGGGACCGTGACCTCGATCGTGGCGCGGGCCAGGGTTTGGCCGCCAAGCGGTTCGCCGTTGGTGTCCTTCGGCCCGACGTCGCGGAAGTTAAAGCCGCGCAGATCATTCGCGCCGCCGAGGAAGAGGCGGTCAAAGAGCGGGACGCGGTCGCCCTTGCCCCAAACGTCGATCGCACCGACCTCGCCGTTGAGGGTGAGGATGATATCGGCCGGGAAAAGGAAATACTGCGAAGCTTCAAGGTCGAAGCCGTAGTTTTGCGTATTACCGCCGAGGAAACCGCCGGAGATTTGTGGAGTGAAAACAACCCGATGCCCGCGCCGGGTCAGGAAAACGCTATCCCGCGTATCCCAGAGAACGGTCGAGCTGACCACGCTCTTTAACCGGTTACCCGCTTCTGCCTGAATGAGCGGGGAAGCGAGGAGATCGACGTTAAAAATGTCGATCTCTTCCAGCCGATAATCGAGGCTCACGGAAAGAAACGGATTGATCGGCTTGCGGACGTCGATCGCGAAACCGTAATTGCGCTGATCGTAGACCGAGCTAAGGAAGCCCGCTTCGCGATAAAAAAGATCCCCGCCGACTGACAAAGGACGATCAAGGAAATAAGGCTCGGTTAACGAGACGGAGTAATTCTGCTGCCGGGTGCCGACCTGCACGCGGGCACGGAATTTCTGCCCGGCACCGGTGAAGGTCGGGTAGTTCAGAAGATCGAAATTGCCTTGGGTCAGTTCGACGAAACCGAGCAGGCTTTCGATCGTGCTGAAGCCAGCGCCAAAGTTGAGCGCGCCGGTGCGTTTTTCCTGCACCTGAACGAGGAGATCCTTGCGCCCGGGGACTCCGGTGTCCTCGGGGTAGGTGTCGACTTTCTCGAAGTAACCGAGGTTCTCGAGGCGGGCGCGGCTGGTGTCGACCCGGACGGTATTAAAGACGTCCCCCGGGAGAATGGAAATTTCCCGGCGCAACACCTTGTCTTTCGTGCGGGTGTTGCCCGCGATGTTGACCCGCTCGACGAATGAGCGGCTGCCTTCCACGATGGTGTAGGTGAGGTCGACGGTGCCGGGGCCGGCCGGGAGGCCTTGCGGCCTGATATCAGCGTCGACGAAACCGCCCGCGCCGTAGCCGTCGCCGATGGATTTCATGTCGTCCTTCAATCCCTTCGGCGTGTAGATGCTGCCTTCCTTCATCTTGACCAGGGCGCGCAAGCCGGACTCCTTGGCCGCTTCCTGACCGACGAAGGCAAGTTTGCCGACGTGGTATTGGATGCCTTCATTCGCGACGATGACAAGGCGCACGCCTTTGGGCGTCCGCTCCTGGCGCACTTCCGGGATGGCGATATCGATGTAGCCGCGGTTCTGGTAATATTCGCGGACGCTATCGAGATCCTGCTGCAGCTGTGCTTGGTCGAGCCGGCCAGATTTATCGAAGAACGAAATCAGTGTTTTGGCTTTCGTCTTCATCTGCTTGCGCAGAACGCGGTCGCTGAACTTCGTGTTACCCTCGAACCGGATCGCTTGAATGGCGCCCTTTTCTCCTTCGTTGATGGTGTAGACCGCCCGGGCCGTGCCGCGGCTTTCATCTGTCACCAGTTGCAACTGGACGTCGACACCGGTGAAACCTTTGCGCTGATAATAATCGACGATGTTCTGGCGGCCTTCCTCGAGTTTCTCGGCATCGGCCGGCGAGGGCACTTTGAACTTGATCTGGCCGCGCAAACTGGCGGCTTTGAAGCTTTGCGCGCCGTCGATCTCGATCTCGGTCACGAGTGCGCGCGTGGCGAGGATGACCTGCACCCGCACGCCGTTGCCAGAGGGTTCGCCAAAGATGCGGACATTTTGAATTCTACCGGTGGCGTAAAGCGCCCGGATGTCGTCCTCCACCGTCGTCTCGGAGTAGGGCGCGCCGATCTTCGTCCGCATGTTGGCCAGGATGCGGTCCTTGGAAATGGTCTCGGGCCCGGCGTAGCGGACATCGATTGAAGTGATGGGAGCGCCCTCCACACCCTGGGCCTGGAGCGAAAGAGGCAGGGCAAACGCCCCCGCTAAAGAAAAGAAAACCGCGGCAAGGCGGAGAGACGAAGTGAGATTTTTCATAGCAAGAGAGATCGCCCGAGAGCCGTCAATGGTGAACTGGCGTATTAGATGGGTATTGCGAGCGGCAACGTCAAGGCAGGAATGAGGAATTTCTGATTACAGATTGCGGTCAGCGAAACCCGGCCGCGGCGCCGGGAAGGCCCGCTCAGAGCAGTTCGTACCAGTTATTGCGCCGGCGCGGTTCGTAGCCGGCCTCGCGGATGAGGCGCTCGATCATTTCCGCGTCGAGACGAAAGCTGGTCCCGGCGCTGCTCACGACATTTTCCTCCATCATCACGGAGCCGAAATCGTTCGCGCCGTATTTGAGCGCGATCTGCCCGATCTCCGGGCCCTGGGTCACCCACGAGCTCTGGATGTTGGGAATGTTATCGAGAAAAATCCGGGCCAGCGCCTGAGTGCGGAGATATTCCGCGGAACCGGTCGGTTGGGCGACTTTTAAGACCGTGTGCTGCGGCTGAAAAGTCCAGCAAATGAAGGCGGTGAATCCGCCGCTCGCATCCTGCTGGTCGCGCAGCCGCTGCAGGTGCTCGATGCGATCCTCGATCGTCTCGACGTGGCCAAACATCATCGTCGCGCTCGACTTGAGGCCGAGCTCGTGCGCGATCTGCATGACCTCGAGCCATTGGTCGCTCTTGCATTTCAGCGGAGCGATTCGTTGCCTAACGGAATCGACCAGGATCTCGCCGCCGCCGCCGGGGATGGAGCCGAGCCCGGCTTCCTTGAAGCGAGTGATCACTTCGCGCAGCGGCATCTCGAAAGTCTCGGCGAAATGCTGGAACTCTGGCGGGCTGAAGCCGTGGATGTTGATGTGCGGATATTTTTCCCGGATGTGCGAGAGGAGCGTGAGATACCAGTCGAGGTCGAGCTTCGGATGATGTCCGCCTTGCAGGAGAATCTGGATGCCGCCGATGGCGGTGAGTTCGTCGAGCTTTTGGTCGATCTGCTCGTGCGTGAGGACGTAGTGGTCACCGTCTTTTTCCGTGCGGTAGAACGCGCAGAACTTGCAATAGACGTTGCAGACGTTCGTGTAGTTGATGTTCCGGTCGATGATGTAGGTGACGATCTCCGCGCCGCGTCCGCCGTAGTCGGCGCGCTTGGCGAGGTCGCGGCGGCGGTTGGCGAGTTCG
>JBKJNW010000073.1:0-26044 GCA_046593335.1 Chthoniobacterales bacterium
TGGTGGAGGCGGAGTTTCGCCTCATGCTCCACCGGGATGAGAGCACTCAGGAAGGCGACGTGGTGCGGCGTTTTTACTCGCTCAAATTGCATTTCGACCGCTTGATCGCTTTTCCCGACGATCGCGCTCGGCTCTACCTTGGCCACGCTCATCATCTCGAAAACCACATCCCTCGCGCAGGGTCTGGTGGCGTTGTTTCTTCTCGTCGGCCTGCAGTTTGTCGTCACCTGGCTTTCGGTCCGGTTCCGCTCTGTTTCTGATCTGGTCAAGGCGCAGCCCGCGCTTCTTTTGCTCCGAGGACAAATCCAGACGGAAGCGATGTGCCGGGCGCGCGTCACCGAGGGCGAACTGCGGGCCGCGCTTCGCACCCAGGGAATTGCACGGCTGTCCGACGCCGGGGCCGTCGTGCTCGAGACGGACGGCAGCTTCAGTGTCATTCGGGAACTGGACGAGGGCAGCAACTCGACGCTTCTCGACGTGAGCGGCTTCAGCAGTCGCGGCGAACAGGCGGACTAGTCTGCCTGGCAGATGGTCGGTCCGCGCACGGCGCTGAAAGTAGCGGTAGTCGCGAAACGCGAGTAAAGAAACGTAACGCCGCAAACGATGGCCTACGCTTCCTTTTCTCAGTTTCTCACCGCCCTGGAAAAAGCGGGTGAATTGCACCGCATCTCCACACCGGTCGAGACCGATCTCGTGATTGCGGAATGGGCCGACCGCGAAATGAAATCGCCTGGTGGCGGCAAGGCGCTGCTTTTTGAGCAGCCGCTGATCGACGGGAAAGTCTCGAAGTTCCCGGTCGCGATCAACACCATGGGCTCGGAAAAGCGGATGGCGCTTGCGCTTCAGGTCGAGAACATAGCGGACCTGGCGCAGGAAATTTCCCTCATCCTCAAGGCCAAGCCGCCAACCGATCTGCGCGAGGGTTGGACGCTTTTGAAACAGGGCCTCAATTTGCTCCACGCGCGGCCGAAGCATGTGAAGTCGGCCATCTGCCAGGAAGTGGTGCATCGCTTCGAAAACGCCGCCGACAACTTGTCGTTAGGCGATCTTCCGATTCTGAAATGCTGGCCGAAGGACGGCGGCCGCTTCATCACCTTGCCCAACGTGCACACCCGCGACCCGGAAACCGGCGCGCGCAATCTCGGGATGTATCGGATGCAGGTTTACGATGGCCTAACGACCGGGATGCACTGGCAGGTGCACAAAGTTGGCGCGCGGCACGGCAAGCTCTACTACGAGCGCAACGAACGGATGCCGGTCGCGGTCACGATCGGCGGCGACCCGGCCTACACCTTCGCCGCGACCGCGCCGCTGCCCGACGGGCTGGATGAGATTCTCTTCGCCGGGTTCGTGCGCAAGAAATCGGTCGAGCTGGTCAAGTGCCTAACGAACGACCTGGAAGTCCCGGCCGATGTCGATTTCGTCCTCGAAGGCTATGTGCAGCCGGGCGAGACGCGGCCGGAGGGACCATTCGGCGATCACACCGGTTTCTACACCGCGGTTGAGGATTACCCGGTCTTCCATCTCACCGCCATCACGCACCGGAAAGAGGCGGTGTATCCGACCACGATTGTCGGCATTCCGCCGATGGAAGATTTCTATCTCGGCTCGGCCAGCGTGAAAATTTTCCTGCCTGTGTTCAAAATGAACTTCCCCGAGATCATCGACATGGCGCTGCCGGCGGAAGGCGTTTTTCACAACCTCGTCTTCGTCAGCATCCGCAAACAGTACGCCTATCAGGCCTTCAAAGTGATGCACGGGCTCTGGGGCATGGGGCAGATGATGTTTAGCAAATACATCATCGTGGTGGATGAAGATTGCGACGTGCACAACACCAGCGAAGTCCTCTTCCGCATGTGCGCCAACACCGACCCGAAACGCGACAGCACCATCATCACGAATCCCGCCGATTCCCTCGACCACGCCCCAAGCGTGCAGAACGTCGGCTCCCACATGGGCCTCGACGCGACGAAAAAACTCGCCGGCGAAGGCTACGCCCGCGGCTGGCCCGAGCTGGTGCGGATGGATGAGGCGACACAAAAAATCGTCGACGCCCTGCAAAAGAAAACGGGCTAACCGACGCCTCAATCTCTTCGCGCCGCTTCCGAAGAGAAAAACCTTTCCTCACTCAAACACCGCTCTTAAACCATGCCGCCCTGCCGCCTCCCGGCCCAAGCCGAAGGATATTTCGATGCGAAAATTCCTGTCGTTTAGATCCGTGAAAGGCCTCCTTCGTTCGAAGCCGGCTAACCGGCTCGAAGTCTCGGCGCCTTCTGTTCCCAAGGCCAGGATTGGCATGATCTCGTCCGAAGAAACAGCGTTCTACTGCGAAAGCGCGGCTCGCTACGCTGGAAAAGAAGGCGCCATGGTTGATCTCGGCTGCTGGTTGGGCTCGACGTCAATCGCACTGGCTCGAGGCCTTCTGAGTCACGACTCGAAAACCGACGATCACGACGAGAAGGTCTTCGGCTTTGATCAGTTCATTTGGGAAGGATGGATGCCGGCGCGCATTCCCTATTGTCAATATGAGCCCGGCGAGAGTTTCCTGCCCGAGGCGCGCCGGGCCGTGCGCGAGTATGGAGGCGGTAGAGTCGAATTAATCCAGGCAGACTTGAACCATTACCAGTGGGAGGGCGGTCCCATTAAAATCTTATTGGTAGATGCCATGAAAGGTCCCGGCCTTACGACTCATATCGCGCGGAATTTTTTTGCCAGCTTGGCGCCGGGAGGTCTGTTGATTCATCAAGACTTCAAGCACTACTTCACCAGTTGGATTCATCTGCTCCACTACCGACTGCGCGAATATTTTCGCTTCTATCGAAGCGTCCCGGTGGGAACGGTTGCGTTCACCGTCGTTGCCCCGATCCCGCGCGAGACACTTAGCCAAGCGACGGATTTTGCGGCGGTCACTGACGATGAGATTGATTCCGCATTCCATCATTCCCTAGCGCTGGTAGGACCTGAGGAACGCGCAAATATTGCAGGCGCACATGTCATGTATTACGCCCACTCGCAGCGGCCAGACATGGCATCACTCATCGTCGAAATTTACCGGCCGCTCGGGTTATTGGACCAGGGAGAATTCCCCAAAGCGCTGGATTTCCTCAGTCAGATGGCAAAGAAAACGGGTTGATCCCGCAGCGCGAGATCAACCCGTTGTTAAAGTTTCGTTAGGCTGCGGCCGTTAGGGCTTGCGGAAAACTCCGCCGGTCGAGGGATCGCGCACCAAGGCACCAGGCGGCACGCCGCGGACGTCGATGACGTTATGCGAACCGTACGGGCTGTAGACGTAGCCCGGGGTCCCGGTCCGGCGTCCGTAGGGATAGCCCCCGGGAGGCGCGTGATAATAGCGGGCCTGGTCTTCCTGGATGGCCGCGCCCACCAGCGCCCCGGCGAGTGCGCCAGCACCGGCGCCGATCGCGGCCCCGCGGACTCGTCCGGTCGCCGCACCGCCGATGATTGCACCGGTAGCGGCGCCAAATCCGGCACCCTGCCCGACAGGCGTTTCACATGAGCTCAGGCTTAGCGCCAAGGGCACAAGAATCGCGGCCGAGACCGCTGGGATAAAATATTTTTTCATAATGCTTTAGAATCGAACGTTAAACCTAGGACGGATGTTCCGGCATGCTATTCAAAAAACCGTGAGCAGTTCTCGACCGACGTGCAGCAGCTTGGCCGGCTTGCTGATTCGGTAGTCGCGCTGGAAGACGCGAAAACGATCGCGTTCCATTTTGCGCAGGAGCGCGTGGTAGATCGAGCCCATGATGCGGGCGCCGATCATCGAGCGCCGGTCCTCGCGCGGGAGGAGCGCTTCGGCTTTGCGGAAATATTCCTGCGCTCGCCCGGCCTCGAATTCCATTAGCCTAACGAATCGCTCGTCGTCGCGGTGGGCGGCGAGGTCTTCCTCGCGGTAGTCGAAGCGGGCCATGTCTTCCGCGGGGAGATAAACGCGGCCGTTGCCGAGGTCTTTCGCGACGTCGCGCAGGATGTTGGTGACCTGGAGGGCAAGCCCGAGCTCGATCGCGTACTCGCGGCAGGCCGGGTTGCGGTAACCAAAAATCTCGATGCTGACGAGACCGACCGCGCTCGCCACTCGGTAACAATATTGCCGCAGCTCGGCGAAGGTTTCGTAGCGGGCGATGGTGAGATCCATCTCCACGCCGTCCATGATCTCCTCCAGCATCGCCGGGGTGACGGCGTAGCGCTGGGTCAGGCCGCGCACTTCCGGCGCGAGGGCGGATTCTTCTGCGACCGGCTGGTGGAGCGCGCCGCGCCAGAGCTGTAACTGACGCGCTTTTTCTTCCCGCGGCAGTTCGGTCGAGTCGGCGATGTCGTCGATCAACCGGCAATAGGCGTAGAAGATGGTGATGTCGCGCCGGCGCTCTTTGCCTAACGAGATGAAGGCAAAGGCGAGGTTGGATTGGCTGGCGCGGGTGATCTCCTGGGCGCTGGAAGGCTCGGCCGGCATAACGTCAATAACGGATCCAGCTTTCGCGGTTGACCCGCCCAACTTCGCACTGCCGGAAAAGCGAAACCCAGCTCGCCAAGAGCCAACCGGTGACAAAAGCGCGGGCCAGGACGTAGCAGATTTTCCAGAGAAGCAAGGCGAGCAAACGCTCGGTCGCGGCGGCGCGAATGACGCTGTCGGCCAGGGAAAGAAACCAGTAGTGCAGCCCACCGATAATGAGAAACCAAACCAGGCGGTAGGAATGCCGCCGGACGAATTGCCAGTGGGCGCGAAACGCTTCCCCCAGCGTTTCATTGTGGAGAACGAGCGAGATCTGCATCGCGGCAAAACAAATGAGGAGCAGCGCCATCACGCAACGGCCGATCGGCAGGTAATCGAGCACCCCAGGCACATCGCGGAAATAAGCGACGAGGAGCGGCAGGCGGAGGAGGAGCGTGCTCGCCAGGACGACGAGGCCGAGCCAGCGCATGACGAAGCTGAAGCGGCGCATGGCAAAACGCAGCAGCTCGCCTTCGCGAAAAGTGAGTCCCTTGATCCAGGCGAGCGCGACGGTGATGAGGTAAACCTGAAGGTAAACCGCGCAGAGATATTCGAAGATGAAAGCGACGGTGTCGACCGCGGCCGAGGTCTGGAGGAGGTGCGCCGGGGAGAGGAACTGGGCGCGGCCGGGGAGTTGCCAGTAGATGAAAGGCTTGAGGAGCGAAACGAGGGCGCTGATTAAAATCCCGAGGTAAATGAGCCAGCCGGCTGGCCCGAATTGCTTGCGCAGTGCGCGCACCAAGCTGCCGTGAAGTCCGCGCCAATTCAGAATCAAAAGCAGCGCGGCCAGGATCGAAAGCGGATAAGTGGTGGCGGCGGCGTCAAAGATGCCGGCGACCGACTCCGCGGTGTGGAGCAGGCTTTCGCGCCAGACCTGGGAGAAGAGCGGCCAGTGCCACGATTCCCAAAAGGCGAATTGCTCAAGGCGCAGATCCGCTTCCGATTGGAAGGGAGTGAAGACGACAAACTGAAACGCCGAATAAGCCAGGGCGAGTAGGGCGAAGAGCAGCCAGACCCGCTTGAAGCGCAGGTTGCAGCGAAAGCCGTCGCGGAGCGCGACCCGCACGGGGTTGGTTAGCATCACGAGCGCGTAGCCGAGGAGCATCCCGAGCAGTGGGTAAACGCTCGGGGCGACGGCGAACATTCCGAGGATCCTCCGCCTAACGAATCAGTCCCCAGTGCCGGGTGAAAGGCCAGTAAACGAAAAGGCCGCGGCCGACCACGTTTTCTTCCGGCACCGGACCCCAGTAGCGGCTGTCGTAGCTGTTGTAGCTGTTGTCGCCCATCGCGAAATAGTCATGCATCGGCACAACGAAACTCGCCCCTGGCACCGAGAGCCCCGGACCATACTCGCCATTCAGCAACTGCATTCTTTCCGGTCCCTGGCCATAACCGCGATAGGGAGGCTGCGCGCTCATGACACGCGAAATGCCAAAGCTCTGGGCCTGCTCGCCATTGATGTAGAGCTTGGGCGAATCGATCCGCAACTCGTCTCCCGGCGTGCCGGTAAGCCGCTTGATGTAGAAAGGCGCACCCGCTTCCGGATCTTCCCGAATGCCGGGGATGTGATTGGTCCGAAAAACGAAAACGTCGCCGCGGTGCGGATGGACAAAGTTGTAGCTGAATTTATCGACGAAGACCTGGTCGCCGGTATCGACCGCGCCGCGCGCGATGACCTGTCCGCGGTGATAGGAGTTGCCGGGATAAACCTGGAAATCCTGCCGTAAAATCTCCGGCGGCGCGTAAACGGTGAAGGATTGATGATCGCAGGTGATACGCGAGAGGGTGAAGAAGAAGAACATCTTCCGCGGCGTGACATCCATGACCGTGTTTTCCCCGCCCGAGACGACGTCGATATAATTGCGACCGTAGGCGACGAACTCGAAGATCTGTTGGACGACGTTCGGCGCGGGCGCGGTCATCGGGCGGCCGATGATGCCGTTAAGGGTCGGCTGCATCGAACCGGTCGGGATCTTGAAAGGCTGGATGAAATAGGAGCGGATACCGATCGCGACTACGATCGCGACCAGGATGACCTCGACGTTCTCGCGCCAGATCGCTTCCCGATGGGGTGGGGTATGCTCGGTCAAAAGCGCGTCGAGCCGTTCCGCTTCCTCGTGGGCCGCGCGCGAGTCGCGCGCCTTCATCGCGACCTGAAGTTTCTCGATCTGTCCGCGGAGTTCGGCGATGACGGCCGGGCCCAGTAAATCGCGCCGGTAACGAATCAACTTTTCGGCATGGCGGATGAGAAGGTGGCTGTGCTTGATGTAGCGCGGCTCGAACATTGGGCGAAACGCTAGCTGAGGAACGAATTTTGCAAAGCGTCATTGTGGCGGGTTCTGTTTAGCGGGGAGCCCGGGCTGTCAGCCCGTGGGCCGGTGCAGCCTGCACCGGCAGACTTCGGGCGACGCGGCGAAACGAGAACGTGCAGGGCTTAGCTCGGCCACCCGGCAAGGTAAGTTCGCGAAGGCAGACTGCCTTCGCCCACGGGCTGACAGCCCGTGCTCCCCAGAGGCTTGAGGCCACGCTGGTCGGTTTTTCGTCTCCTGCCTTCGGTCCGGGTCTTCTCCAGAGACTCGGGATATTACGTCGACCGCAGAACTTTGATGAAGGCTTCTTGCGGGATGTTGATCCGGCCAATGCTCTTCATCCGCTTTTTTCCTTCCTTCTGCTTTTCGAGCAGTTTGCGCTTGCGCGAAATATCGCCGCCGTAGCACTTCGCGGTGACGTCTTTCCGCAAGGCGGAGACGCTCTCGCGGGCGATGATCTTGCCGCCAATGGCCGCCTGGATCGCGACCTGGTAGAGCTGGTTCGGGATCACTTCTTTCAACTTAGAGGCCATCTGCCGGCCACGCGCTTCCGCACGGTCGCGGTGCACAATCATGGAAAAGGCGTCGATCGGTTCCCCGTTTACGAGCAGGTCGAGCTTAACCAATTTATCGGCGCGATGGCCGGCATGCTCGTAATCCATCGAGCCATAACCGCGGGTGATGGATTTAATCTTGTCGTTGAAGTCGACCAGGATTTCGTTCAGCGGCAGCTCGCAATGGAGCATGACGCGGCGGGCATCGAGCGTCTCGGTGTGGTCCATCGTGCCGCGCTTCTCCATGATGAGCTGGAGGATGTCGCCGATGCTCTCGTTAGGGCAAAGGACGTAGGCGCGCACGATCGGCTCGCGGATTTCCTCGATGATGCTCGGGTCCGGAAGATGCGCCGGGTTATCGACCTGGATGACCTCGCCGCGGGTGGTGAGGACTTCGTAGATGACGCTGGGCGACGTGGCGATGATATCCATGTCGTACTCGCGCCGGAGCCGCTCCTGGATGATCTCCATGTGCAGAAGACCGAGGAAGCCGCAGCGAAAACCGAAGCCGAGCGCGACGGAACTTTCCGGTTGATAGACAAAGGCGGCGTCGTTCAGGCGCAGCTTGCCGATGGCGGTCTTGAGATGCTCGAAGTCGGCGGTGTTGATCGGGTAAATCCCGCTGAAGACCATCGGGTGAATTTCCTGGAAACCGGGGAGCGGCTCCTTCGCGGGATTGCGCAGGTCGGTGATGGTGTCGCCGATCTTGATGTCGGCGGTGGTCTTGATGTTGGCGATGAAGTAGCCGACGTCGCCCGCGTTCAATTTCGGCTGGGCAAACATCTTCGGGGTGAACACGCCCACTTCCTTGATTTCGTGGCGCGAATCGTTGTTCATCATCCGCACCTGCTGGTTGGGCTCGATGCTGCCCGACATGACCCGCACGTAGGCGATGACGCCGCGGTAAACGTCGAAAACGGAATCGAAAACGAGCGCGCGCAGGGTGTCGTCCTGCGGGGTCGCGGGAGGCGGAATGCGATCCACGACTGCCTCGAGAATGTCTTCGATCCCGATCCCCATCTTGGCGCTGCAATCAATCGCTTCCTCGGCCGGAATTTGCAGGATCTCCTCGATCTGCCGGTGCACACTCGGGATGTCCGCGTTCGGCAAATCGATCTTGTTGATCACCGGGACGATCGTTAGGCCCTGCTTGTGCGCGAGGTGCACATTGGCGACCGTCTGCGCTTCCACGCCTTGCGCGGCATCCACGATCAGGAGCGCGCCTTCGCACGCCGCCAGCGACCGCGAAACTTCGTAGGCAAAATCGACATGCCCGGGCGTGTCGGAAAGATTGAGGCGATAAGTCTTCCCGTTCCTCGCGGTGTATTTCATCGCGACGGGGTGGGACTTGATCGTGATCCCGCGCTCGCGCTCGAGGTCCATCGAGTCGAGGAGCTGATCCTGCCGCTCGCGGTCCTGGATCGTGCCGGTGCGCTCGAGCAAGCGATCCGACAAAGTGGTTTTGCCGTGATCGATGTGCGCGATGATGCAGAAATTGCGGGTCAGCTCGATCGACATGAAGGGGCACACTATGCGGGCGTGCCGCGGGATGGTCAACGGACCGGCGGGGACGAAAAATTAAACCGCAGAGGACGCAGAGCGCGCAGAGACAGACTTAACATTTCCTTCCCAATTCTGCGCTCTCTGCGTCCTCTGCGGTTAAAAAATCCTAGTCGATCAGTGCCGCAATCGCGGCTTGATAGACAGCGCCTGTTTCCTCCGCGTTGCCGACGGTGACGTTCAGGTCGCGGAGAAGGCCATCCTGCAAACCGTAGATCCATCCGTGGACGCTCAGTTCCTGGCCGCGCTCCCAGGCGTCGAGCGCGATGGTGGTCTGGCATACGTTGGCGACCTGCTCAATGACGTTGAGCTCGCAAAGGCGGGCGGCGGCCTGGGTGTTGTCGTCGATTTTGGTCAGCAATAGCTCATGTTTTTGCCGCACGTCCTGGACATGGCGGAGCCAGTTGTCGGCCAAGCCGAGCCGGTCGCGCCGGAGCGCGGCCAGCACTCCGCTGCAACCGTAATGACCGCAGACGATGATGTGGCGCACCTTCAGGAGATCGACCGCGAATTGCATGACGGAGAGGCAATTCAGGTCGGTGTGGACCACAACATTGGCGACGTTGCGGTGGACGAAAAGTTCGCCGGGCGAGAGATCGACGATCTCGTTTGCCGGGACGCGACTGTCGGCGCAGCCGATCCAGAGATATTGCGGCGATTGCTGGCGCGAGAGGCGGAGAAAGAAATCCGGTTCCTGGCGGCGGATGCGTTCGGCCCAGGCTTTATTTTTTTCGAAGAGATGTTGCAGGGTCATGGAAAAATTCGAGGCGGTTGCAGGGAGATAAGATCAATTCAGGCGGCGCACAAATCGAGTCCGAGACACCGGCCGAAACAAATGGCGCTGGTAAAGCGAGGTGACGCGTTGGTGATCGGTATCCATCTCGAGACCCAGCGATGCCCAGCCTCGCGCGGTCGGGGAAACAGCAGCGCGCCGAGAAATCAGCCCTCGGCGGTCGTCGGGTCGATTGTTTGCCGGACCTCCGAGATGCGGTTAGCCGGGAAGTCGCCTTCTGCGGCGTGTTGGCGGATCAGTTTTTCGTTCGGTGCGAGATAGACGCAGTAAATCTTGTCATCCGTCACGAAACTCTGAAGCCATTGAATCTCGGGCCCGAGTTGCTCGAGGACGTCGCAGGATTTTTTGGAGATTGCCTGGAGTTGATCGGGAGATAATTTGCCCGCTCCAGGAAGCTCGCGCTCGATGACGTATTTTGGCATAGCGCTACCCTCCGTTTGCTGGCGGTGAAGTCGAGTGCGATTCGCGCAAAAGTTTCCTCAAAATCCGGGAGTGCCGGCGAGGCCTAACGTTCCGTCTGGGATGCACTCTTGCGCTGCTCGAGGAGATAATCGAGCAGGGTCTGGTTGTAATCGGAGGCGTAAGCGCGGGCCCGCAGGTGAAAGCTGAAGTTCTGGGAGCGGGTGGAGAAAATCCGGAAGCGCTGCCGGATGTACTTCGTCCCGTAAACCTCGCGCAGGCGCGGATAACCCTCGATCCCGGGCACGGTGCCGCGGCGGTCGATCATGATGAAACGAAAGTCGCGCGCTTTGATGGCCGCGAGCGCGTCCTGCTGGGGATGAGCAAATTCCGGGTAGAGCAGATCGATCCCGGCAAATGTGTCCTGGCCCCGGAGGGGCGCGGCGGGAGCGAATCCGATGAGAAGAAGGATGCACGCAGCCAGGAAACGGTTCATCGGCGCGGGCAACATACGATCTCGCATTCATCCCGGCTAGCCTAACCGCTCTTCTGCCGAGGAGAAAAAGAGAAGAGGCGCACCGTGGTGGCGGCGCGCCTCTCGCGAGTTCCAGCGTTGAGTCTTGGCCGCTACTTCTCGTAGCGCTTGGAAACCTCGGTCCAGTTGACCGTGTTCCACCATGCCTTGAGGTAGTCGGGGCGGCGGTTTTGGTAATTCAAATAGTAAGCGTGTTCCCAGACGTCCACCCCGAGCACGGGCGTGTTGCCGTCCATTAGCGGGCTGTCCTGGTTCGCGGTCGAGACTATTTCCAGTTTGCCGCTCTTGTTTTTGATCAGCCAGGCCCAGCCGCTGCCGAAACGTTTCACGCCTGCGTCGGCCAGTTTCTCCTTGAAAGCGTCGAAGCTGCCGAAGGTCGACTTGATGTCGTCGGCCAGTTTACCGGTCGGTTCGCCGCCGCCGTTAGGGCCCATGATTTCCCAGAAAAAGGAGTGATTGGCGTGGCCGCCGCCGTTATTCCGCACCGCAGTGCGAATGTCTTCCGGGACGGCGTTGAGATTGCCGATAAGATCCTCGATCGACTTGCCTTCGAGCTCGGGCTTGCCTTCGATCGCCTTGTTCAGATTGGTGATGTAAGCCTGATGGTGTTTGTCGTGATGAATCTCCATCGTCTTCGCATCGATGTGCGGTTCGAGGGCGTCGTTCGGGTAGGGTAATTTCGGTAGTTCGTATGCCATAAGGTGAAATGTCGGGCGAGTTTACGCGCTTGGGTAGCGCTTTTTTTCCCGTCTGCGGCCGCGGCGCCGACTTGCGTAAGCCGGGCGCAGAGGTTACGTCCAGCGAGTTTCACCATGGAAATCATCTCTGTTCGCCGGCTGGCAAATCTTCTTCTCGTGCTGGCTCTGGTCGGCAGTTCCTTTACTGGCTGCCGAAAGAAATCCGAGCCCGCCGCTCCCGCGACACCGGCGCCAACTGCTTCCGGTGCGGCCGAATCTCCGGCACGCGCGCCTCAGCCGGCGATCACGGGACCGGTCACACCCGCGCTGGTGAAGGACGAACCGGATTCGCTCACCCGCTACCTGCATTTCCCGAAAGACGCCGCGGCCGCGAACCTCGATGGTGCGGTCCAATTCTACTGCGACATCACCGAGGAGGGCATTGTCGATACGACCCACGCGCTGGTGGCAAATAACGATGTCTTTAAAAGCGCGGTGCAGACCGCGCTCGACTGGGGCCGGTTCACCCCGGCGACGGTGAATGGCAAACCGGTCCGAGTCTATCTCGGAGGCACGGTCCTGTTCATTCATCAGGGTGGGAAACCGGTCATCGTCGTTTCGCTCGCGACCCACGATCGTGACCGGGTCGGCAAGCTGGCGAATTACATTCAGCCGCAGCTGGTCGGCGGCTTGCGCCAGGCTTTGCAGGCGGAAATCAGCTCGCTCACCAAGGGCATCCTGGTCTCGGGCCAGGCGGAGGCGGTGGTCAATGTCGACGCCAAAGGCGCGCTCACCGGCACCTCTGGCATTTCGGAGAACCCGAAAGGGAGCGGCTTGGGGACTCTGCTTAATCGCGCGGTCCGTCGCGCGCAGTTCACGCCTGCCTACGAGAATGGCACGCCCAGCGCCGGCGGGATCAACGTAGTGGCGAATTTCTCCCAGTTTTGATCTCGCGCGCGCTGTCCTCAGCGCAAAAACCGTCGCCTGAAGCGAGCGTTTCAGAATCCGCCGAGACAGCGGAGTCTACAGCCTAACCAGCGTCGGCGACGCGCCTACTCGGTCTGGCCATCGTCATCGGCCATCTTCTTGAAATGAAGCTGGTCGATGCGCCGTCCGTCGGTCTGCGAAACGGTCACGACGTAATCCTCGATCGGCACCTGCTCGCCCTGTTTCGGGAGATGGCCTAACAAGTGGGTGACGTAGCCGCCGACCGTGCTGACGTCGGAGTTTTCCACTTCGATATCGGCCAGGTCGCGCAGCTCATAGAGCCCGAGCCCGCCGTCGACCACGAACTCATCGTCGTTGATCTTGCGAAACTCGGCCTTCTCCGTGTCGAACTCGTCCTGGATGTCGCCGACCAGTTCTTCGAGCACGTTCTCCATCGTCACCATCCCGACGGCGCCGCCGTATTCGTCGACCACGATCGCGAGGTGGGCGTGGCGGCCGAGGAAGAGGTTGAGCAGCTTTTCCAGCGACATCATTTCCGGGACCGGGATCAGCTCCCGCTTGATCTTCATCAGGTCGGGGGCCGGGTCGCGCATCATCGGGACCAGTTCCTTGATGTGAATGAGGCCGATAGTGTGATCGAGATGGCCGCGGCAGAGCGGGAAACGGGTGTGGCGCGACTCGAGCGCTTTCTTCACGTTCTCATCGAAGCTGTCTTCGACGTCGAGATAGACGACTTCGCCGCGCGGCGTCATGATGTCGCGCACGACCCGGCGCCGCATGTCGAGGGCGTTGACCAAAATGTCGCGGCCGATCGAGGAGACCTCGTCGGATTTTTCGCTCTCATCGAGAATGAGGCGCAGCTCTTCTTCGCTGTGCGCGAGCTCACCTTCCTTGACCGGCTCGGTGCGCAGAATGTGTTTCAGGACCCAGTTGGAAGAAGCGTTGAGAAACCAGATCGCCGGCTTGAAGACGAGGTAAAACAGTCGCAGCGGTCCGCTAATGATGAGGGTCGTGGGGAGCGCTTTGCGGATGGCAAGAATCTTCGGCGCCTGCTCGCCCAGCACGATGTGGAGAAAAGTGATGACCGAAAATGCGACGAGGAACGAGATTGAAGTGATGATGGCGGGCGAGCTGATCCCGAGGAGCGCGAAAACCGGCTGCAGGATTTGAGCGAGAAACGGTTCGCCGAGCCAGCCGAGTCCGAGGCTGGCGAGGGTGATGCCGAGTTGGCAGGCCGAAAGGTAGGCATCGAGGTCGCCCGCCACGGTCTGAGCTTTGGCCGCCCGGGTATTTCCTTCATCAGCCAGCGCTTCCAGTTGGCTCATCCGGATCTTGACCAGGGCAAACTCAGCCGCAACAAAAAAGCCGTTCAGGAAAACGAGGGCCGCGATTGCCGCCAGCTTCCCGATGAGAAGCGCAGGCGAATCCCAATGATCAGCGACGCCCTCGGCGAGAGTCGCGAGGGCCAGAAATGGAAGTGAGAAATTCATGGAGCGGATGCTGAGGAAGCACCCGAGAGCCGCGCTCGGCGGGCTACCAGCTCGACTTCGTCACACCGGGAATGAGACCGGCGGAAGCGAGCTCGCGAAACGTCAGGCGGGAAAGTTTGAAGCGGCGAATGAAGGCGCGCCGGCGGCCGCTCACCTGGCAGCGATTGACGACCCGAGTCGGGCTGGCGTCGCGCGGGAGCTGGGAAAGGCCGATGTAATCCTTTTTCGCCTTCAGCTCAGCGCGGAGCGCGGCGTATTTCGCCACCGTCTTGCGCTTGCGTGCGTTGCGATTGAGCCAGGATGTTTTCGCCATAAGGAACGCGGAAGTTACCGGGGAAAGCGTCTCGTGCAACCGATTTTCTCGGCGTTGCACCGGTAGGGCGAGACTCCGTCGAGCCGGGGGCGGGTGTGGAACTCGCCGCGGGCGCTGTCCCCGGCTCGACAGAGTCTCGCCCTACCGCGGGGGGTGGCCGCTTCAAACCGAGAGCGCGGCATCGACAGCGCGCCCCCCTCCGAATCCCTCCTTTGTATCCTTCGTGGGCTTCGTGGTGGAAAACAGCCCGCGCCTCTAAGGATTGACCGGCGGCGTGGCCGGGGTGGCTGGCGCCGCCTGGCGCAGGGTATCGAGATCGAAGAACCCAGTCACCGTCGTCGGCGTGGCCTGGTAGATGGACATGAGCATGCCGAGATTGCCGTAGAGCGCGGTCGCGATCGCCTTGCGTGCAGTCTCGATCTCGCTCGCGTCCATGTCGGTGTCGCCTTCCAGCCCTTGTTGGCCGCTGCGCGCGGCGTTGAGTTGATTGTAGAAGGCCGTCACCTCCGTGCCGAGGGTGACGAGGGCCGGCTTGGTCGTTTGCGCGGCCAGCCGCAGCCCGAGGTTCTTCACCTCGTTGATCATGTTATCGCGCGTCCCTTCGGAAAAGGGAGCGCGGCCCTGCGGCAGGAGGGTCGTGTAAAGGGCGCTGCCCCGGGGCGCGACGGCCCGGATGCGGTTGTCCCAGTTCTCGATCTTGGAGTCCTGCTCCGGGCCGGGCTTCAAGTTGAGGAGATCGAGGAGGTTTTCCAGTGCCTGGGTGCCGCCGCCGTAGCTCGCCTTGGTGTTTTGCCAGAGGGCGTAGGCCGTCGCCCAGACATCTTTTTTCGGGCTCCAGGCAGCGAGCAGAGGCGCGAGGGCCGGGTTGGCCCCGGCCTCGGCCGTGGCCGTGGTGAGTTTGGCGTCGTGGTCGACCACGACCTTGTTCATCTTCGCGCGACTGTCGCGGGTGGTCACTTCGAAGGTGTTTTCGATGTATTTCCAGGATTTAGCTTCCATTGGTTTGGGATCCTTTTGGTTGCTTCCTGGCCGGGCGGGGCTCACCGGAGTCCTGGGCGGGCAGGAATGGGCTTAAGTGCCTGCTTTTCGAGCATAATAGATGCCACCCGATGCAACCGCGCCGCCAAAAGCCGCGCGACCGGCGCGATCGGGGCATTCCAAGTCGCCGCCTGCCGCGCTCCCCCTGCGATCGGCGATGCAAAAGATGCCGGGAACCGCGCGGTTTTCGCGATCTTCGATTTACAAGGTGCCGGGAACTGGGCCGTTTTCGCGATCTCCTGTTTAAAAGATGGCGGCACCCGCGCGACTTTCACGGGCTGACCTTTCCAAGACGGCAGGAGGAAGGCGGTTTTCACCACTCCCGGTTTCGAAGATCGCGGATCCCGTACAGCTTTCGCGGTCCTGGGTTTCCAAGTTCGCAGCCACCGCGCTCTCTCCATGAGCGGCCTTTCCAAAGAGGGCGTTTGTTGGGCGCCAACACCTGATGGAGAGGCCATTGAATGCAACCTATTTCTCTGGACATGCCGGGTCGCTTTTGCTGTGGTTACCTCGTGACCCTGCGCTTCCCCATGTCCATTCGCCGCGGCCAAAATTTCCGCACGATTCAATCGCTGACCCAAGCGCTGACCCCTAATTCCCTTTCCCCGCCGCGACAACAATCAGCGGCACCTTCAGCAACCTGCCCGACGGGGGAATCGTGAACGTGAACGGGAACAACCTGCAAGCCAGCTACAGCGGCGGCGACGGCAACGATCTCACTCTTACGGTCGTGCCGTAACCGTCAATTCGCCAGAGATCGAGGCGGAAAATCCGTACAAGAAAAGCCTTGACTGGGGCACCGCTCTTTTGGTCTCCTCCTGATCGGACTCCGAAACCCCATGAAAAACATCTCTTCCGGCCCGCGTCTCTGGCGTCGAACGCTTGCGTTTTCCGCTTGTCTTCTCCACCACCTCGGAAAGGAAAACCATGAACCCGCCTAACGACCCGGACCTCAGACCCTCAGACCCTCAGACCCTCAGACCCTCCCGCCATCTGACCGCACCCGCCTCCGATCATTTCTCAGCAACGCGGGTTTCTTCTGTCTCGTAACGCTCGGCGGTTTTTTCCTCGTGCTTCTGGCACTCGAAAGCAGTCCCCCGGCCAGGGGGCAAGCCCCAACATGCACACCGACGCCCACGATCACGCCGGTACCCGGTTGCTCGCCTGCAGTGAACTCATGCTCCGGTCCGCCATGCGCACCTACAGCAACGCCCTCCACATCGCCGACGCCCACGCCGATTCCGGATGCGTTTCAACCAAAGGACGCAAACGGTAACCGCACCAGTGTGGTTTTGGAATGGAGGATATTCAAACCAACTGGAACTGGCCCGTGGCCGGCCATCGTCGCTTTCCACCAGGGCGAATTTTCTGGAGGCAACATCTTTTCAGCTTCTCTTGTGCAGGTCGCGACCGATCTGCAGGCTTCGGGCTATGTTGTTTATGTCGTCGCCTTTCGCGCGGCGCCCTGTGGTTTAATCAAAGGACAGCCGTGCCATGACGACGCCACGTCCGGTCGGCCGCCTCAGCAGACTGATGACTGCAAAGCCTTCATACGAGCGGCGCGTGCCGATACTACTAACTGCAATGGCAATGTGGGCGTAATCGGTGGCTCATCGGGTGGGAGCCATGCGGCGTTTGTGGGCTTTGATCAGACATCGTCTGTCGGCTGGCCTAACTGGACTAAGAGCGATCGTCCCAACGCTGTCGCATCTCTTTCTGGCAACTATGACTTCGCCTGCCGGATTCCAGAATCATATGTGCCAAACCCGCTTCCCGGCTTTATCGGAATCGTCGAAAACTACACAAATAGTTGTGACCCTAGTTTCCAGCGAAGCAAGTCTCCGGTTTCGTTGCTGAGTTCCGCAACAAAGGATATTCCGCCGAGCTACTTCATCAATTCAGAATTCGATACGATGCCGTATCATCAGATTGAAGTGCTCAAATGCGCACTGCAAAACGCGGGCGTTAGTAGTTCCCTTTATCAGATTGTTACAATTCCTGACAGCAGCGAACACGGCTTTGCCTATTGGCGAAATTGGAATGGCGGATCGTGCGTGCCTACCTGTAAGACACGCGGCAGTGATATCATTGCCTTCTTCGACTCGCATCTCAAATAGAAGGGAAAATCGATCAGTTTCGAGGACAGAAAGATGAAACAAAATAGCACGACATCGTTTGATAGAAGCACTCAGCGTTCCCTCGTTTTCACCAGTTTGCTGCTCGGCGTGATCTTACTGGCGGGTAAGTCAGGATATGCCGGCAACGCGAATTGGAACAACAACGCCGCCACCGGCGATTGGAATACCGCGACGAACTGGACACCTAATACCGTTCCGGGCGGATCAGATATCGCGACTTTTAACAGCTCGAACGTGACTGACATCAGCGTTCGCCAATACAGTGAAATCTATGAAATCCTGTTCAATCCCGGAGCGAGTTCGTTTACATGCACAATGAGCGATTCTGGAGGGCTCGCTTTCACCGTTGTCGGAATCATCAATAACTCGGGCGTAACTCAAGAATTCATTGCCGCAGGCGACCTCGCAGGAAGTCCAGGCTTCTTGAGTTTCGCAGGTAATGCTTCGGCTGGGACTCAGACATCGTGTGTCGCTCAATCCGGAACAATTCCCGGCAGTGATGGCGCTCTGATCGAGTTCCTTGACTTCGCGAGCGCAGGCGAAGGCCAATTCACTATTGAAGGCGCCGCTACGAGCGCGTTGTCGGGAGGAAGAGCCATATTCTTTAGCAGCTCGACCGCAAACAATGCCACCTTAACGAGCGAAGGCGGTCAAGCCGCGGGTGCGCCTGGCGGCCTGATTCTTCTCCAAAACCAATCGCATGCCGATTCCGCGACCCTGGTCGCAAACGGCGGAGTGAATGGGGGCGGTGGCGGCCAGATTCAGTTTCTCGGTTCCGCGGCTGGAGATAAGGCTCGCATCCAAGTCTTCGGTAACGGTTTCCTCGATGTCAGCAACCACGGAGCGATCACACTAGGGTCGATCGAAGGGGATGGTTTAATTCTGCTCGCTCAGAACAAGCTTACGGCGGGAGGCAACGGGCTGAGCACTGTCTTTTCCGGCATCATGAAAGAGGGCGGTGCAAGTGGCGGATCTTTCGCCAAGGCGGGCGCGGGCACCCTCACTTTGAGCGGCGCGAGTCTTTACACCGGCGGCACTACAGTTAGCGCTGGCACGCTAGTGGTCGCGAACGCTACCGGTTCGGCCACCGGCACGGGCGCAGTGAGCGTGACGGCGGGCACGTTGGGCGGGAGCGGGATCATTGCCGGGGCGGTCACGATCGGCACCGGGAGCGGTGCCGGAGCCTTCCTCGCGCCGGCGCATGGCGGCAACAGGCAACTGACTCTCACCATCCAAGGCAGCCTGACCTATAACTCCGACGCGACCTACACCTACACTTTCAAAGCCAAGGGCAACCGATCGAAGATCGACAAGGTGGTGGCCAACGGGGTGACGATCAACAGCGGGGCAATGATCAACCTGAGCGGCACGACCCAGGGTCCTCTCACCCAAGGGACAAGCCTGACCCTGATCAAGAACACCGCCGCGGCACCAATCAGCGGCACCTTCAGCAACCTGCCCGACGGGGGAATCGTGAACGTGAACGGGAACAACCTGCAAGCCAGCTACAACGGCGGCGACGGCAACGATCTCACGTTAACGGTCGTGCCGTAAGCCGGCAGGCTTGTAGGGCGGGCGTTCGCGTGCCTCGCGTTGTCTTTTCCAACGGCAGGCGGAGCGCCCGCCCTACAATGGGAGGGAAGCGCGCGCTCGCTTCCGGGAACGGCGTGAAGTGATGGAATGACAAGCGCCGGCGGCCGGTTCCTTCCCTCAGCGCGAGCGGGCGCGTCTAGTTGGCGATCCGAGGGCCGACGACGGCTCGGGCGAGCCGTTCCGTGCGGTGGCTGTCGGGGATCTTGGGTTGCTGATCGTGCTGGCTCCCGCTCGGGGGGAGATTTGCTGATGAGCGGGGCTGCGCGTTTGCTTTCCGGTCTGCGCCGGATTTCACGACCACTTTGCCATTTGCCGTCGTGGCTCCGGAGCCATCGAGCAATTCGAGGAGCTGATCGGTGTTGCGCACTTTGAGCGCGACTGTTCCGCTCCGGCCGCGGGCACCGGGATTTTTTCGACGGGAGGCTACCGTCGGAGGATCCACTTTGGGGGCCGGCGTGGTCGCGGGATCGGCCGCCGGGGCGGTGTTTACAGCCACGCTCGGCGTCGCGGGGCCTGCGACAGGGTTGTTCACGGTGTCGACCTCGGAATTTTTCGCGCCTTTCCGGGCTGGTGGGACGTCTGATTCGCTGGAGACGGTTGTGCTGGAAGACGCAGGAGTGTCGCCGAGGGGCTGGAAGTCGGAAAGGATGACGGTGGTGCCGTTGTAGGTGACGAGGAAAGTGCCGGAGTTATCGGTGGCGGTGAGGCGGCTGCCGGAAGCGACGTTGGTGAAGGCGCCGGAGAGCGAGGTGGAACTGAGAACGGTGAAGTTGTCGTTGTTGCCGGCCTGGAACGGATCGACGAAGGAGACAACGAGGTTGCCGTTGAGGGCGACGGTGCCGTTGACGTTGAGGAAGCCGTACTGAGTGCCTTGGGTGAGACCGGCGAGCTGGAAGGTGAGGTTCGAGGCGGCGAGGAGAGTGACGTTGCCGTTGACCACGAGGCCGGTGGCACTTCCGAGGGCGGGCTGGAGGTTAGCGCTATTGGTGATGGCTGCGTTGATCGTGCCGCGGGCGTCCACTAACCCGCCGTTGAAAACGAGGGCGGTCGACGAGGTCACGCTTCCGCCGGCGAGCCGGAATGTGCCTGCACTCTGGGTGTAACTGCCGCTGCCGGTAATCGAGAGTGAGTCGGCGCCGACATCAACTGTCCCCGAGGAAGTCACTGTGCCGGTAGATTGCAAAGTGCCACCAGTCGCCTTGATCGTGCCGCTGTTTGTAAATGTGCCGCCGCCGTTGCCGTTCAGGAGAAGAATCCCGCCGTTGATTGCCTGCATCGTTCCTTGATTGACGAGGCCGTTGGCCAGGTTCGGGTCAATGTTGAGGCTCAGGCCGGAGACATTCGCGGAGATAAGACCGCCGCTTTGATTCACGATCCCGATCAGGTTTGTGCCGAAGCTGCCGGAGTTGTTCGTCTCGCCCTGGATGGTGTTGTTGACGTTAGTGAGGACTCCAGTGCCGAGGATGCGGTCGGCGCTCGACAAAGTAACAGTGCCGCCGCCGGTGAGAGTCACGGCGCTGCCCAGGGTGAGATCGGTAAAGGAACCAGTTGAGTTGATCGTGATGCTCCCGGTATTGGTGATCGTGCCGTTGATGGTGGTGGTGCTGGCGTTATTGGCGATGAAGCTGCCGGAGAGGGTTAGCGTGCTGAGCGTCGCGGTCCCCAGATTCCGAATCACACCGGTGCCGAAGGTGCTGAGAGTGCCGCCGCTGATCGAGGCGCCGTTACTCAATTGCACTTCCGATCCGGTCAAGGCCGAGATGGTCGCACCAGTGTTAGTGAAAGCACCTCCGCCGTTGCCGTTCAGGAGGAGTATGCCGCCATTGCTCGCGCGCAACGTGCCCTGGTTGACGAGACCGTCGGCGGCGCTGGGATCGACATTGAGCGAGAGGCCGGAAACGTTGGCGTCGATGAGCGATTGGTTGACGATCCCGATCAGGTTTGTGCCAAGGCTTCCGGAGTTACTCGTCTCGCCCTGGATGGTGTTGTTGATGTTGGTGAGAATGCCGCTGCCCAAGACGCGGTCGGCGTTCGCGAGAGTGAGGACGCCGCTGCCGGTCAGGGTGACATTGCCGCTGAGCGAGAGATCGGTGAAGCTCCCGGTGGAGTTGATGACAATGCTTCCGGTGTTGGTGATCGTGCCGGCTATGGTGGTCGTAGAAGCGTTGTTCGCGATGAAGGCACCTGCATTCGTTAGGCTGGTGAGGGTGGCGGTGCCAAGGTTATGAAAGGTGCCGGTGCCGGCCGTGGCCAGCGTCCCGCCCGTGATGCTCGCGCCGGCGGTCAGTTGGACCTGTGAGCCGTCGAGCGCTTCGATCGTGCCGCCGGTGTTGGTAAAGGCGCCGCCTCCATTACCAGTCAGCAGGAGGATGCCGCCCCCGGAGGCGCGCATCGTTCCGAGATTGATCAGTCCATCGGCAAGGCGTGGATCAACGACCAGAGCAAGGCCGTTTGTACCATTGAAAACATTGGCGTCGATCAATCCGCCGCTGCGGTTAACGATCGCAAGTTGATTGGTCCCGAGGCTGCCGGAGTTACTCGTCTCGCCCTGGATGGTGAAGGCCTCTCCGCTCGCCCCGCCGTTAAACAGTGTGCCGCTGCCGAGAACGCGCGCGGCATTTTGCAGCGTGAGCGTGCTGCCTCCGGTCAGAGTGACATCGCCATTAATCACGAGATCAGTAAAGCTGCCGGTGGAATTGATCAGGATGCTGCCGGTGTTGGTGATCGTGCCCACCAGCGTCGTGCTGGAGGCGTTGTTGCCGATGAAGGTGCCGGAATTGGTCACGCTATCGAGGGTGGCGGTGCCGAGATTACGGATGACGCCGCTCCCGACGGTGGTCAGAACGCCGCCGTTGATGGTCGCGCCATTGATGAGACTAACCTCCGAGGCGTCGAGCGCCTGAATCACGCCGCTATTGATGAAGACGCCGCCACCATTTCCATTGAGGTGAAGGAAGCCGCCGCCACTGGCCTGCATCGTGCCTAGATTCGTTAAACCGTTGAGCGCGTTCGGGTCGACGTTCAGGAGAAGGCCGGCCACGTTGGCATCAATCACCCCGCTGCTCTGATTGATGATGCCGATTACGTTGGTCCCGAGGCTTCCGGAGTTACTCGTTTCTCCCTCGATCACGTTGTCAAAGTTGGTCAGGATGCCGCTCCCCAGGACGCGGTCGGCGTTGACCAAAGTCAGAACGCCCCCGCCATTGAGACCGACATCGCCGCTTAGCGTAAGGTCGGTGAAACTGCCCGTGGAATTAATCAGGATGGACCCAGTGTTGGTGATGGTGCCGACGAGGGTAGTGGTACTGGCGTTGTTCCCGATGAGCGTGCCGCTATTAATCAGCGTTGTAAGAGTGGCGGTGCCGGCCACGCGAATCTCTCCTGTGCCGACGGTGGCGAGGGTGCCGCCGGAGATCGCAGCCCCGTTGCTGAATTGGACCTGAGAACCATCAAAGGCCAGGATGACGCCGCCGGTGTTGTTAAAGGCGCCGCCGCCATTGCCATTGAGGAGCAGGATGCCGCCGTTGGTCGCTTCCATGGTTCCCTGGTTCGTTAGGCCGACGGCTGCGTTCGGATCGACGTTCAGAGACAGGCCCGCGATATTCGCCTCGATGACGCTGCCAGCCTGATTGACGATCCCGATCACGTTAGTCCCAAAACTTCCGGAGTTACTCGTCTCTCCGTTGATCGTGTTGCCAGCATTGATGAAAGTGCCGCTGCCAAGGATGCGATCGGCATTGACCAGGGTCAGGACGCCGGAGCCGGTAAAGGTGACGTCACCACTGAGCACGAAATCGGTAAAGCTGCCGGTGGAGTTGATCCGGACGGCGCCGGTGTTGGTGATCGTGCCGGAGAGCGTGGTGCTGGTCGCGTTGTTGAATTGCACGAGGCCGCCGCCGCCGAACTGTGCGCCATCGACAATGGTGAACCCGCTCCCGAACTGCAAAACCGCTCCGGCAGCGGCGGCCGCGGTGCCGGAGATGGTGCCGCCGCCAGTGAGAATGAGGGTGCCGCTTTCGGCAGAGACGGTGCCGGCGTTGGTAAGGGGGATATTAAAACTGACCGATCCCGTCCCAAGGCTGGCGGTGAGATTGCCGGAGTTACTAAAGATGGAGCCACCGCCGCTGAAGACGTTCCCGTCGGTGAGCGTGATGTCGTAATGACCTGAGTTATTGATCGTGGTGTTGCTCACAGTCATGAGCACGGATTGAATGCTGTCGCCCGCAGTGTTTAGAATGCCGGAGGTGATCGAGCCCCCGCTGAACTTGAGGCCGTAGTTGAGGGTGAGCGGATTGGCCAGGACGAGCGTGCCGCCGCTCATGAAGAGCTGATTGATCGTAACCCCGGCCACGATGTCCTGCGTGAGGGTGCCGGTGGAAAAGGTCACATCATAGTCGGCACCGTTGTTGCCGTTGTTAGGAACGACGCCTGGGGTCCAGTTCGCGGGCTCGCTCCAGTTGCCGGTGCCGCCATTGTAGGTCGCGGTGTTAGCCGGAGGCGGGGTGATGGTCGGGGTCGGGGTCGGCGTGATCGTCGGGGAGGGGGTGGGTGTCAGGGTAGGAGTAGGAGTGATGGTCGGCGTAGGCGTGATTGTTGGAGTAGGCGTAATCGTCGGGGTTGGAGTAACCGTCGGGGTGGGCGTGATCGTGGGTGTGGGCGTGGTTGTTGGTGTGGGCGTAGTTGTTGGGGTGGGTGTAATCGTTGGAGTGGGAGTGACGGTCGGAGTCGGCGTCATTGTTGGGGTGGGCGTAATCGTCGGGGTCGGCGTGACGGTCGGGGTGGGTGTAACGGTCGGAGTCGGAGTGCTCGTCGGCGTCGCCGTCGGAGTGGGCGTAGGCTGGTTGGAGCCGTCGTTTCCCGTCGTTTCCATGACCGCGGCGCGTTGGTCGACCGCGTCAATTGCGCTGGTCAAGGTCACCGCCGTGCCGCCGCCGAAAATAACCAGGTTGGTATCGAGAAGCGCTTGTTCAGCTTTCGCCTGTTCCTGCACCTTGATCTCCTTCGCGATGAGATTCAGGCTCGGGAGCGGCGCGAAGTCACCCGACAACAGGGCGGAAGTCTTGAGCAAGCGATCGAGATCGACATCGACCGGATCAGGCAGAGAAGTGCCCGTGGGGCTGACGATCAGCATCTGCCCGGCGTGCAGAAGAACGGATTCGCCGACGCGATTGTTGCGAAAGATCCGCCCAGTCCCCTCCAAGATGATGAACTTGATGTAAGCGTCGGGATGGTACTCGAGCATGATGGTGGTGCCGGTGATGGCGGCCGTGATCGCGGCGGTATTGATCTGCGCGCCGCCCGCATTTTTCGGCACCCGGAGGAGCATGGCGCCGCCGCCGAGCTCGAGATTCCGCGTCCCTTCGTTAAAACTGAAGATCGTGTTGGCGCCGAGGCGGGCCAGGGTCTGGTCGGTAAAGGTGAGCTCCGCCCGAGATTCGACACCCGTGCGAACGGCAGTGCCATCGCGCACTTCGTCGCGAATCGCGGCGGGTCGAGGAGCCGCCTGTTGCGGCAACAGTTTCACGTCGCGGATGACCTGGCTAACTTGCGCTTCCTTGAGCTGGGTCGCGCGCGATTGCCCGAGGGGAAGACAAATTAGAAGAAGAGCGAGGAGCGGAGCAAAGCGCGCGACGTCTCGACACCGGATCGGCCGCGGTTTAGGCAGGAGATGAAAAACGGAGGAGCTAGATGATGTTTTTTTCACGATCTTTGAGTGGGAAGGCGCGAATCCTACGCAGCCTTTCCCTCTAAAGGCGAGAAAATTCCCCGAAAAGGGCCATCGGAATTGCTAACGGAAGCGAGACAGAAGTTGTCGTCCCTTGAACCAACAGCGTTTGGCGACAGCGATGTTGGATAAACTTAGGGCGGAAAGCCCCTAGCCGCCGGGAGGCAAACCGAGAGCGGGGGCGTTGCCGAGAGGCTGGGGTGGGTTGGCCCCGGCGCCGCCGAAGGTGCCGTTGGTGTTGCCGTTGCCGCCGAAGCCGCTGTAATTGGCCTTGGGAATGTTGTTCTGGCTGTTGACGTAAACGTTGGCTTCGTCCCGCTGCCGAAGATGACGAGATTAGTATCCAACAGCGCCTGTTGCGCCTTCAACAACTCCTGTGCATGGATTTCCTGCCCGATCAGGTCCTGGCTGGCGAGAGGCGAAAATTTTCCCGACATCAGGCCGGAGGTTTTCTTTAAGCGATCGAGGTCGACATCAACGGGTTGCGGAAGTGTGATCCCGCTCGGGTTCACGATGAGCATTTGGCTGGCGTGGAGCAGGCTGATTCGCCGAGCTTGCTGTTCAGCATGATGCGCCCGGTGCCTTCGAAGATGATGAACTTAAGGGTACTCCAGCATGATGGTCGTGCCGGTGATCTCCGCCGTGACCAGCGCGGTCTTGATCTTCGCCCCGCCAGAGCGCTCGGAAAAAATCGGTTCACGGAATTGGAGGTTGGTTCGCTATCCAATGCCGTCCGCGGACCGGGAGACCGTGAGCAGCCGGCACCGACTTCGGAGTTGTTAGCAGGGGTGCGGACGAGGAGTTAAGCTTCTCCCAAGGCAAATGTGGCAGGGCGAAGTTCCTGGCTGGTTGAAGGCGAAAATGACGCTTTGGGCGGCAATTCGATGAACGTTTCGAGCGCTAGAATTTCCAGCTCAGCGTGATGCCGCCGCCGATGTTGAAAACCTCGTAATCGAAGGCGCTGCGGTTGGATTGATTGGCCACGAAGGTGGTGAGAGCGCTCACCGTGAGCCAGTCGCGAATGCGATAGTTGGCGCTGAGCGCGAGCACTTCGCTGACGTCGGTTCGCCCCCCGTTATCGTACGGTCTAACGACGAGGCGGCCGGCGGCGTTGAGGGAAAAATTCCGGCTCAGGTTGACGGCGTAACCAACGTAAACGCCAAAGTCGTTGCGCTGCGGCGGATTGGGGGTTGCGTAGAGGCTGATGTTGGCGTCGGCGCCGAAGGAAATCTGCTGCGCCCGCCCGATCCGGATCGGGACCTCGGCATTCAAACCAAGGGCGTAGTTGGAAAAGAAATCATCGAAGTTATCGGTCCCGGTGAGGCGATTGTAATCGATGTTTGCGCGCAGGGTGAGGTTGCTCAGTTTCGGAACGTAATAAACGATGCCGGCAATGGCATCGAAGCTGGCGAAATCGAAGCTGCTGAAATCCTGATAGTAGAAAAATTGCTGCCGGAGGGTGAAC
>JBKJNW010000180.1:0-11656 GCA_046593335.1 Chthoniobacterales bacterium
AAAGGTATGCTCGAAACGGTCCTCAAAAAAACCGACCGAGCTGTCCTCATAATTGAGCGCCCCGAGAGTGTAACTGGTCACGGTCGAAAAACGCGGCGCCCACTGGTAAGAGGTGGAGAATTTATCTGAGGTGTAGAAGTAATTTCCGCTTCGGCGATTGAGGCCGAAGCCAGTGTTGAAGTCGGGCTCCGATTGGTAGGCCAGGTAGATCGCGGCCCCGAGGCCGAGTCGGGGAGTCGCCTGGTGGCTGATGGTGAGACTAACACCGGAGTTGATATCGTACTCACGGCCAAAAGGGTGGTCGTAGTAGTAGCTTAGGCCGCCAAAGGCCTCGAAGGCGACCTGGGTGCGGGCGTCCCCAAATTTATAATCCAGGACCACATTGCCGTTGGTGTAGAAGGAGCCTACCGGGGCGATCTTGCTGGTGTAAATGTTATCGTCGTAGCCCTCGCGAACGGAGACCGAAACGCGAAAAGGCGAGCGCGAAAAATTGCCAGTCCCAAGGTGTGGCGTGGTCACTTCGGTCATCTGCCCACCTTCGGTCGCGGTCTCGGTCCCGGCCTGGGTGGTGTCGACCGCGCCCTGCGCATCGGGATTTTCCTGCGCTTCTACCGGGCCGAGCAGGCAAAGAAGAGATACCAAAACGAGCAGAAAAAAGCGGAGCGCAGCTGGAGAATAGAAGTCCCTCATGAAAAGCGCGGCGGGAGAAAAATTACGGCTTCCACGTAGGACCATCGGGGCGGAGCGTATGCATTTGACCCCGGCAGAGCAAACTAATTCTCTGTCACAATCCGGGGCGCGCCCACTTCAGGGCGCGGGCGGGGAGTTTGCCGGCAGCGGCGCGTTTATATCCGGCAGCTCATTCCTTGGGGAGCGCCCAACGCCCGCGCGTCGCCACCACTCGAGATGCGCGGCGTATGATTTTTGAATGACGCCGGAGCGCGGATCCCAGGCCAGCGCGCGCCCGAACATCCATTCCGCCTCCGGAAACCGCCCGAGCGCATCGTAGACCCGGCCGAGCGCGATGAGAAATGTCTCGTCGTTAGGCGCAAGCGCCAGGGCGCGCTGAAAAGGGTCGAGGGCGGCTTCGTAAAAAGAAATGACCGCTAAAGGATTGGACAACGCCTCGGCCCGCCGGACCCGACTTTCACCGAGATAAAAAAGTGTTTCCGGATTCTGATCGTCCAGCGCCACCGCCTGCTGGGCCCAGCGCACGGCTGAAAGATGGCGTTCATCCCGCAGCGCCACTCGCGCCCGTTCCGCAAAGTATTCCGCGCGCACGTAGCGCAGCGAAAGAGCCAGCAGCAGCAACCCGAGCACCGGCAGAGCCACGCGTCCCCAGTTCATCGCCGCCGTGTTCCTGGCGTTTTCCTTTTCCCGATCTCGTCCCGGGTTCGCCAAAATACCGAAGACAAAGGCGAGCAGACAAACGTTGGCGGGGATGTGGAGATTGAAATCGAAAACCGAATGAATCAGGTAGGCGCCGACCGCTCCGAAAGCGCCGATATTCAAGGCCAGGTTGTTGCTCAGAGGATGACCCGAGAGCGCCACCCGGCGGGGCCCGAGTTTTTGGAAAGCCTGCCAGCCGCGCCAGAGATGGGCGCCGAAAAAAAAGAGAAAGCCCGCTCCGCCAAGCAGCCCGTACTCAGCCAAAAGATGCAGGTAATCGTTATGCACTTCTACTGGATCGAGCTGCACCCGCTCGCTCCGGAAATGGCGACCGTAATAAAGATAAGTGCCGCTGCCGGTGCCGAAAACAGGTTGCAGTTTCCATTGCGCAATCGCCGCCTGCCAGAGATCGATTCGCACATTTCCGGTATCGATCACATTCTGGGCGCGACCGCTCAGGTAATCGCTTTTTTGGAAACCAAGGAAGAGCGCGCCGGCGAGCAAGAGCGCGAAAAATCCGCCGCCCAGGGCCGTCCTCCAGAAAACCGCCGCACCCGCGCGGCGCAACGCGATCAAAGTAAGCACGGCCACCAGCAGCAGGCTGCCGACTCCGCTCAGATACCCGCCGCGACTTCCAGTCAGGGCGAGCCCCGCGAAACAAAGTGCACCCGCATAACCCACCAGCAGCTTGGCCCAGGCCGGCCAACGGCTCCAGCAGGCGAAGCTCACACAAAAAACTCCGATCACTTCGACCAGGCCGGCAAAGTGATTTGGGCAGGCGTAAAATCCGCTCGCCCGCCGCCCATAATCGAAGCGCTGCAGAAACGGGATGAGCATGAAATTATCCCCGCTCCGGAATTGGATCGCGCCGATCCCGACCTGCACGAGCGCGAGGAGGAGAAGGAAGAGGAGAATCCCCATCCGCCACGGCGCGGAGGTAAAAATGAAAGCCACGGACAGATAAATAACGAGCCCGGACAGGACCGAAAAAATATCGGACCGGGCGAGATACGGGACCGGAGAAAACCAGGCGCGGGCAATGATGTAGCCAAAAAAAAACGCCGTCGCCCAGAGGCAGATGCGTTCCGGCGCGGGCTTGGAGCGAGCAGCAAAGACCGCGAAGATACCAGCCAGGCCGACGAGTGCGTAAATCGGCAGGCTGTAAACGAGGCGAGTCCCGCCGATCAGCACCTGGATGCCGGCGAGGGCGAGCGCGAGGATGACGCCGGCCAGGATTTCGCTCGCGCGCGAGAGGAGAGAATCGTTGCCGGCCACAGGGCGCCGAAGTTACAGCAGATCGCGACGAGTCGACGAATATTTTCGCGCCCCGGAGCGGAACGGCGAAGGCCGTCTCCTGCCTAACGATTCGTCGACGGGCTGGACTGGCAGGGGCCTAGGAATGCAGCCGGATTCGTCTTCATGAAATCGTCGAGCTCGCTCCTTCGCACCGCGCGTTGCGTGCCCTCCTGACAAACCAGCTCAAGCGGCTCGTGCGGATCGAAGGCTTCCTCGCGTCCGTTGCCCAGTGCTCCGGCCGGCGACGCCTGCTCCGGCGCACTCTTGGGCTCGGTCGTTTTCGCCTCGCGCTGGGTCGCTTCCCGAATCGTTTCGGCACAATTCGGTGCCTTGGCGATTGCGGCGTCGCTTACCTTCGATACCTCGCCGTCGGCGGCAATCGCCGCGGCCACGATCGCGCCGGTCGTTTCACAATTCTCTTTTCCGCTGCAACGCAAAACCATCGCAACAATTTCGCCAGCCATCTCGCGTCGCGCCTGCACCGCCGCCTGGGTGATGGCCGGGACATTCGCGCGCCGCCGCCGCACCGCGGCGCAGACCGCGCCCAGAAATTCCATCTTGCCCGCGTTCTTGAGCGTTTTCTTTTCCGGCAGCTGAGTGGAAATCAAATCGGCTGCATTTTTTTCCGCCGCGTTTTGGGCGGGCAACAGGGCAGTCCACCCGACCGCCAGGAGCAAGAGCACGGCGCCGCCAAGGAGAGCGGTTGCTGCATTCCGCCGGAAGGGCGGTTTCGCCCAGGCTGGATTGCGCAAGGATTTCATCGGCAATTGTAACACGACTGCACCTCCGGGGAGCGGGCAAAGGGAATCGAACCCTCATAGCCAGCTTGGAAGGCTGGAGCTTTACCATTAAGCTATGCCCGCGCGGGGCTAAGCTGCCGCCACCACCCCGCCTTGCCAAGTTTTTTCCGTGCCACTCGCGCACTTGCCATTCCAGCCCGGTCCGGCTAGCAACTGGATGATGAATTTCCTGCGCCTTCTCGTTTTCCTCGTGCTCGCCGCCACGGTCCGGGCGGATCTCACTGTCGTGCAAAAAATGGAGGGAGCCGAAGGCGTGAATAAAATCACCTTCAAAATCAAGGGCGACAAAGCCCGGGTCGAAGTGAACCCGCAGATCACCACCATTATCGACGCCAAGTCGGGTGACCTCACGACGCTCTTGAATGACAAGAAAAGCGTCATGCGCATCTCGGGTGAGCGGGCCAAGGCGATGGCCGAGATGGCGAAATCTTTCGTGAAACAGGAATCACCGGAGCAGGCCCTGCCCAAACCGACCGGCCGAAAGGAAACGATCAACGGTTACGAGACGGAGGAATACGTGACCGATTCGCCGCAATATCACGCCAGTTACTGGGTGGCGAAGACCTACCCGAATTACCAGAACATCCTGCAACAAATGTCGCTCCTGCAACGCGGCGCGTTTGCCGAAATCACCAAGGGCCTGCCGGATTATCACGCCCTCCCGGGCCTCCCGTTGCGGACCAAGATCAAGACCCCCGGGCAGGAAGAGATCACGAGCACGATCGACTCGGTCAGCCTTGCCCCGCTGCCCGCCTCCGATTTCACCGTGCCGGCGGATTATTCTGAGATCAAAATGCCTGACTTCCTCGGGGGCAAACCGGCGCCGGACAAACCCAGCCCGCAATGATTGGAAAACGGCCGCGCCTGCTTCTCGCCTCCGCCTCCCCGCGCCGCCGCCAACTACTTTCCGAGGCCGGCTACGCTTTCGAGGTCGTCTCGCCGGCGGTGGAGGAACTTCATTCCGAGCGGCTGACCGTGCGCGAGGCCACTTCCTACAACGCGCTCCGCAAAGGCCTGGCCGTGGCCCGGGCCCATCCCGGCCGGGTCGTGCTCGCGGCCGACACCTTGGTCGCGCTCGATCACCAGTTGATCGGCAAGCCGGCCGATCACGCCGCGGCGGCCGCGCTTTTGCGGCTCCTTAGCGACCGCACCCACGTCGTGGCGACGGGCGTTTTCATCGCCCACCTCCATCGCGGCAAATCGATTGCCTTCTCGGTTCTCTCGCGCGTCGTCTTTAAAAAGTTGAGCGACCGGATGATCGAAGATTACCTCGCGAAAATCGATCCGCTCGACAAAGCCGGCGGCTACGCGGCCCAGGGCGCGGGGGGCGCGATCATTGCCCGCATCCTCGGTTCCCGGAGCAACGTCATCGGCCTCCCGTTGGAGAAAACCGAAAGCGCGCTCGGTCTTTTCGAAATTCGACCTCGGCCCGTCGCCTAACGAATCTCGACCGCGACCGGTTCCTTCGCCGCCGCCATTTCGTGCTCCCGCCGTTCCCGGCGCAGAACGCGATAGAGGAACCAGACGATGAAGCAATTGACCGCCAGGATCAGAATCGAGACTGCACCCGAGTGATACCAGACGTGGCGCACTTCAAACGGGATGAGAATGGCGGTGGCGAAAACCATCAGCATCTCAGCCCAGCGTTTCTGGAGATAGACTCCGATCCCTTCGGTAAAAAGGACCGCCGAAGTAAAAAGTGCGATGACACCCGTCAACTGCAGGAGCCCGCCCGTCACCACATCCTGCAATTTGTTCAGGAAATAAAGCATCGTCCGGCTGTGCGCCACCATGAGCTCACCGTCCACCCAGTCGGAGATTTCTCCCATCCAGCGCGTCCGGCTGTGCAGGAAAAGAAGCGAAATGCCGATCGCCAGCAGGAGTGCGCCCTGCAGCATTTTGAAAACCGCAATCATCTTGAGATAACGGACACGCCGTTGCGGCCGCAACATTTTTTGGATCGGCGCGCTCGTGCTCATTTCGGTACGTGTCGCAGAAGCGCCCGCGATCTCAAGAGGGACGGCTCTCGCGAAAACAAATCTCGAGTTTATTCCCGCTCGGGTCCTCGAAGAAAGCCGCGTAGTAGCCGGGCGAATAATCTCGGCACAATTCCGGCCCTTCCAGGTTTAGACCGCCCGCCTGCCTGACGACCTTGGCCAGCCGGTCCACTTCCGCCCGCGACTCCGCCCAGAAGGCAATCCGGTTCTCGTTAGGCTGATGTCCGCTCACTTCGGTAAAACAGAAGAATGCCTCCACACCTTCGCCGGGCACTTGGTAGGTCCGACACTCTTCGTCACCGGCCATCTCGGAAAAGCCAAGCGCCGGGAGCAATTGGCTGTAAAACTTTTGCGCCGCCGCCTTGTCGGCGACGCGCAGATCGATGTGGTCGTAGATGCGCTTTTTCACAGGCGTTAGGCAGGAGAAAGAAGAAGCCGGGCAATCGAAAGATAAAAGAGCAAAGTCAGAATATCCGCCAGCGCCAGGGTGAGCGGCCCGGCCGCGATCTTGGGATCGAGGCGCGAGGCGTGGAGAATAGAGGGAATGCTCAACCCCAGCACGCAAGCCATCACGAGCGACACCACGATGCTCCCGCCGATCGCGAGCGCCGGCCAGCCCTCGCCGCGCCAGAACCAGACAATCGCGCCGACCAAAACTCCGCAGGCCAAGCCTAACAATAGCGCAGTCGCCACCTCCCGGCGCAGCGTCTGCAGATACCAGCGCATGGTCGGCCGGTTCGTGCGCAGCGCCTGAATCGTCACCGCCATCGATTGAATGCTTACGCTCTCCCCGAGTCCCAGCACCAGCGTGAGAAAAAATGCGATGATCAGACTCTGCGCCAGCGTGAGGGCAAAGACGCTGGCCAGCAGCGCGCAACCCGTCCCGCTCACGATCGTCGCGAGTAGCCACGGAAACCGATAACGAAACGCCCAAAGCGGTCCCGCATCGCGCACCTGCGAGACATGGAAACCGATCGTCTCGAAGACATCTTCGTGCTGCTCGCGCTCCGCGATGTCGAAGACCTCTTCCGTAAACACGCCAACGTCGATCACGCCCTGGATACGCCGTTCCGCGTTGACCACCGGGAAGGCGAAAAATTTGTGCAAGACAAAAAATTCGCAGGCCTCAAGCAGAGTCGCCGTCTGCGGAATTGCGACCACCCGTTTGATCATGAGATCGCCGATCCGCTGATCTTCCGCGGCGGTCAGCAGGCGCCGGGTCGGCAAGACCCCGACCAGCCGCTCTTCCTCATCGAGAACATAAAAGTAAACGATCTTTTCCCCGACGCCCTCGCGCCGGACCGCCTCGAGCGCCTCCCGCGTCGTCATCGCTTCGCGCAGCTGCGCAAAATCCTGCCGCATGAAACCGGTCACCGGCTGGTCGAGATGTTGCGGGGTGCCGTTCACTGGGCCGATCATAGCTGCGAACGCTCTGCCTTTCGAGAAATCGGGCAAGCCTATCGTCCGCTCCGCCCTTGCGTCGGGCGCCGCTCTGCGGTCAGTTCGTTCTCCGAATGCAAATTACGCCACACTCCGGTTCCTCCGCCTCGCCCTTCCCGCCGGGGTTCAAATTCCATCCCTTTCGCTTCGTCCTCGGCATCATCGGTCTCATCGGCATCCTCATCACGGTGCTGTCGCTTCTCCTTGGCTTCGTCTCCATCCCGACCAACTCCGTCGGGGTGAAACTGCGCTTCGGCGCCTATCACAGCACGGAAGGACCCGGCCTCGCCTACGCTATTCCCTATGTCGACGAAATCCGGCTCATCCCGACCCAGCGTTTGCTGAAATTGGAATTCGGTTTTTCCACCGCAGGGTCGACCAATCCATACCAGGGCGATACCGAAACCGAGGACACCGAGACGATGATCACGGGCGACCTCAACACCGCCCTCGTGCCCTGGGTCGTGCAGTATCGCATCACCGATCCGAAGCAATATCTCTTCGGCGCGCGCGAGCCGGAGCAGACTTTGCGCGACCTCTCGGAAAGCGTCATGCGCGAAGTGATCGGCGATCGCACCGTGGATGAAGTCCTCACCATCGGCCGGCACGATATCGAGATCGCCGCGCTCGGGCGTTTGGCGAAATCATCGGCCGATTACGGGCTCGGATTGGAAATCCAGCAGGTGCAACTTGCTACCGTTCGTCCGCCTCCCGCGGTGCAGGCTGCGTTTAACGAGGTCAACCAGGCGCAGCAGGAAAAACAAACCGCGATTAACCAGGCCTGGGCGATTTATAACGACGCCGTCCCAAACGCCCGCGGCCAGGCCAAGGGCCGCGAAAAGCAGGCGGAAGCTTACGCCTTTCGCCGGGTCAATGGCGCCAAGGGCGACACGGAAAAATTCTCTCTTCTTCTGGCCGAGTACGCCAAGGCGCCCGAGATCACCCGACAGCGGCTTTATTTTGAATCGATGCAGTTCATCCTCCCCTCCCTCGATCGCAAGGTGGTGGTCGACGACAGCATCAAGGGCGTGCTTCAAACCCTGTCGCTGATGGCGCCGACACCGACACCCGCTCCCCAACCCTGATTATGGCTAACGAATCCATGTACCGCGGTCAGTTTTCCACTCGCTTCATCGGTTTCATGCAGAGTCCGGTGCTCGCGATTATCGGTCTCATCTTCGTCTTCACCGGCCTGAAGTGGGGTGCCTTCATCTTCACCGTGAATCAATATGAGAGCGCGATCGTGACCCGCTTCGGCAAAGCGGTCCGGGTGGACAAAACACCGGGCTTGAAAATCAAAGTGCCCTTCATCGACTCCGTCCACCGCTTCGACAATCGCATCCTCGCCTGGGACGGCCCGCCGACCGAATGCCCGACCAAGGACAAGCTCTACCTCATTGTCGATTGCTTCGCGCGCTGGCGGATCAGCGACCCGCTTCTTTATTTCAATCGCCTGAACGACGAACGCAGCGCCCTCTCCCGCCTCGACGACATTCTCGGGAGCGAAACCCGTACCGCCGTCGCTTCGAACGACTTGGTCGAGATCGTGCGGTTAACCAAGAATCGCGACCCGCTCCGCGACGCCGAGCTCGAAAAATCGGGGACTATCCTGCCAAGTGTGCTGCCTGATATCGAACTGGGCCGGGGCGCGATCGAACAACAAATCACGCAACGAGCCCGGGAAAAAATCGAAGGTTTCGGCATCGAGCTGCTCGACGAACGATTCAAGCGGAGCAAATACAGCCCCGCGGTGGCGGAAAAAATCATCGAGCGGATGTCGAGCGAACGGCACCAGATCGCCTCTAAATTCCGTTCCGAAGGCCGTGGCGAAGCGGCCAACATCAACGGGCAAAAAGAAAGCGATGTCGCTTCCATCCAATCCGCCGCGACCCGCAACGCGCTCAAGATCGAGGGCGAAGCCGACGCCGAGGCGGCCCGCATTTACGCTGCGGCCTACGCTTCGCCCGAAGCGCAAAGTCTCTATTCCTTCAATCGCCGGCTCGAGGTGGCGCAGGCGGCCTTTGCTCGCGACACGACCGCAGTCCTCTCGACCGAGAGCGACTTTGGCGGGGTCCTGAAAGGGATCGGCGGCGCCGGCCTTGCCCCGAAGCCACCGCTCGCCCCGAACCCCTGAGTCGGCGCACGACTTGATTCCCGGCTCGCCCGTGGCGAAGCTTTTTCCACCAGCTCATGATCTCCGATCCGATTAAAGTCGAACGCGTCACGACCAGCTCGAAGCTTTTCGCTTTCAGCCGTTGGGACGCGCTCCCGGCGCTGGCCGGTCTTTTCCATCTCGCCTGGTTCTTCGGCCTCTTCTTCCTCTACCCGCACACGCCGCTCTGGATCATGCTCGTCCTCGGCTTCATTTACTCGCTCATGGTGAACGCCAACATCAACGGCGTGGCTCACAACTTCATTCACAACCCGTTCTTCCGAGTCCCGCTCCTTAACCGCCTTTTCGGCGTCGCCGAATCCGTCGCCTGCTGTTTTTCACAGACCTACTACGACGTCGTCCATACGCAGCATCACAAGGGCAACAGCGATCGGAAAAGCGAGGACGGGGAGACGATCGATTGGCTCTCGATTTATCGGCACGGCCACGATGACGAGCCGGAAAATCCGTGGAGTTATGTTTTTCTCAGCTTCTTTCGCGACAACCCGGCCGCGATCAAACGCGAACTGAGAAAGCGGGGCGAGACCGAGGTGCGCTGGGGCAACATCGAACTGGCGGCAGTGGTGGTGACGCTCCTGACGATGCTTTTCTTTAACTGGCGTTACGTCGTCTTTTATTTCCTGCCCTTCTTCTACCTTGGGCATTGCTTCAGTTATCTGAACGGTTATTTCCGCCATTACGGCGCCAATCCGGACAAGCCCGTGGCGTGGGGCGTGAGTAGTTACGGCAAGATCTACAACTGGCTCTTCTTCTACAATGGCTATCACGCGGAGCATCATTTCCGGCCCAAGGTGCACTGGACGAAAATGGAAACCTTCCACCAGCAGATCGCGGATTTGCAGCAACGCGAAGGCGTCCGCGTGATCGAGCACGCACACATGCTCGGCTTTCTCGATCCAAATCTGCCGCCCCGGAAACAAGGCGGCCAACCGGCCACCGCGGCGTCATAGCCTGCGGGGCTTCGCTAAACTTTCTGCAACAGGTTATGCCCGGTCATCTCGGCCGGCTGCGGCAGCCCGAGAAGGGATAGCAGCGTTGGCGCGATGTCGGCCAGGATTCCGCTTTCGAGCCGGAAATTTTTCGCATCCGCCGCGACATAGACCAGGTGCACGAGGTTGGTGGTGTGCGCGGTGTTGGGCGACCCGTCGGGGTTGCGCATCAGCTCGCAATTACCGTGATCCGCCGTGAGAAGAAGTTTCCCGCCTAACGACAGCGCGGCAGGCACAAGGCGCGCGACACAGGCGTCGATCGTCTCGACCGCTTTCACCCCCGCTGGCACCACCCCGGTGTGCCCGACCATATCGGGGTTGGCGTAGTTAAGGATGACGAGGTCGTATTGCCCGAGCCGGCTCAGCACTTCGTCGGTCACCTCTAGCGCGCTCATCTCCGGTTGCAGATCGTAGGTCGCGACTTTGGGCGAGGGAATGATCTTGCGGTCCTCCCCCTGCGCCGCCCTTTCCACTCCGCCATTAAAAAAATAAGTGACGTGCGGATACTTCTCCGTCTCGGCGATTCGGAGCTGCGTTTTCCCCGCTCGGCTGACCACGTCGTCGAGAATGTTGACCAGCGTCTGCGGTCCAAAAACGTTCGGGCAATGATAGGTCGCGTCGTATTCCGTCAGCGTGACGTAGTGCACCTGCGGCCAGACTTCGCGCTCGAAGCCATTGAAGTCCGGGAAAAGAAAAGCCTGCGAAAGTTGCCGTGCGCGATCGGCCCGGAAGTTGAAGAAAATAATCGTGTCGCCGTCATGGATGCGCTGTTCGTTAGGCTGGGCGAAAATCAGCGCGGGCATGAATTCGTCCGTCTTGCCTGTGGCATAATGCCGGCTGACCGCGGCCGAGGGCGAGTCGTCGCAAATCTCGCCGCGCCCAAGCACGATCGCGTCCCAGGCCAGTTTCGTCCGATCCCAGCGCCGGTCACGATCCATCGCGAAATAGCGGCCCACGACGGTGATGATGCGCGCCCCGCTCTGCGCCAATTGCGCCACGCAAATCTTGAGGTAATCGGCCCCGCCGGTCGGCGAAGCGTCGCGCCCATCAGTGATGGCGTGGACGAGAATTTTTTCCACACCCGCATCCTTCGCCGCCGCGGCGAGGGCGAGGAGATGCAGGTAATGGCTGTGCACCCCGCCGTCTGAAACCAGACCGATAAAGTGCAGCCGGCCAGTCTTTGCTTTCCGGAAGGCCTCCTGCAGAACTGTATTCTGCCTCAGTTCGCCATCTTTGATCGCCTTGTTTATCCGGGTCAGGTCCTGATAAACGATTCGCCCCGCTCCGAGATTGAGATGGCCGACCTCGGAATTCCCCATCTGCCCTTCCGGCAGGCCAACGTCCTCGCCGCTCGCGCTCAAGGTCGCGCAGGGATAATCCTGGTAGAGCTGATCGTGAAAAGGCGTGTGCGCGAGGAGTGTGGCGTCGCCATTTTTTTCCCGCTCCGCTTTCCCTCCGGGATTGATGCCCCATCCGTCGCGAATAACCAAAACGACCGGCTTTGCCATAGGGCGCACTCTCGCGGCGTGCGCCCCGGGCTCAAGCGCTTTCCGGCGGTTGCGGGATTGACAA
>JBKJNW010000114.1:0-18225 GCA_046593335.1 Chthoniobacterales bacterium
TCAAACATCAGCTGATTGTTAGGCGGAATGACGTAGACTTGGTTCGCCTGGACCCGGATCGGCCCGTTCACCTGTGTCACCGGCATGTTGGTTTTCTGCTGCAGGATGGCGGCGAGATTGCTCTCGTGCTCGGGCGAGAGATGCATCACGACGACGAAGGCAAGCCCAGTGTCGGACGGCATGTCGGCGAAGAATTGCTGGAGCGGCGCGATCCCGCCGGCCGAAGCGCCCAGGCCTACGACTGCACCCGGTTCGCCGGGGTCGCGGCGTTTCTGCGCGCCGTTGCGCGCGTTCTGACTCGTCGCGTCGGTCGCGGCGGGGTCGTCGGGCTGCGCAATGGACTCAGACATGGGTGAACGTTCTCTCTCCGGCTTGCGCAGCTTACGCGCGAAATATCTTTCGTCCCATCGGAAACGCAGGACGGAGCGCGGACGGTTCGCTCATTTTGTGCCCTGACCGGGATGAAGGAGCAGGGCGAGGAGTTGGTCAGGCGCGGCCGGCCGCGTTCCTCGAAGAAAAAAGCTGTTCAGGGACGCACTTCTGCCGAACCGTTCCTCGCTATGAACGCACCTGATCTCGCTGCCGTGGCCAACTGGTTTCACATCACTCTCACTCCGTGGAAATTTGTCGGTCTCGCCGGCAGCCTCATCTTCGGCCTGCGCTTCATCATCCAATGGATCGCCTCGGAGCGGGCGAAGAAGAGCGTCATCCCGATCGGCTTCTGGGAATGCAGCGCGCTCGGCTCGATCCTGACCCTAAGTTATTTCTGGATTTACCGGCATGACTCGGTCGGGATCCTGCAAAGCGCCTTGCCCCTCCCGATTTACCTGCGCAATTTGTACTTCCGTTGGACGCATCACCATGCGAAACATCCGGGGAATGAACCGCGGCCGAGCGAATAGGTGCGGCCCGACCCCGGGGAGACTGATCCATGCCGAGCGAAGTCATTTATCTCGATAACAACTCCAGCACCCGGATCGATCCCGAGGTCCTGGAGGAGATGATGCCCTTCCTCACCAGTCAGTATGGCAATCCCTCCGGTTCGCATCGTTTCGGCGCCCGGGTCAAAGAAGCGATCGATCTTGCGCACGAGCGCGTCGCCGCCCTCCTCGGGTGTGAGCCTAACGAAATCGTCTTCACCAGCGGCGGAACGGAATCGGACAACACCGCTCTCCATTCCGCCCTCCAGATGTCGCCCGAGCGGCGTCACATCGTCACTACCTCGGTCGAGCACAACGCCGTCCTGAATTATTGCGAGGCGCTCGTTAGGCGCGGCTGCGAGGCGACAATTGTCCCGGTCGATGAGCAGGGCCATCTCGATCTCGAGGAATTGGAGCGCGCCATTCGCCCCGACACCGCCGTCGTCTCTGTCATGTGGGCAAACAACGAGACCGGCGTTATTTATCCGCTCGAGAAAATCGCCGCGCTTTGTCGCCGCAAAGGCGTCTTTTTTCACACCGACGCCGTCCAGGCCGTCGGGAAAATGTCGATCGATTTAAAGGACTTGCCGGTCCATTTCCTTTCCCTTTCCGGCCACAAGCTGCATGCCGCCAAAGGCGTCGGTGCGCTTTACGTCAATCGTCAGGCGCGCTTCCAGCCGCTCCTCGTCGGCGGCCCACAGGAAGGCGGGCGCCGGGCCGGGACCGACAACGTCCCCTCCATCGTCGGGCTCGGGAAAGCGGCCGAGCTGGCGCACAGCACGATCGCGGAAGAGAACACCCGCGTCCGCGCCTTGCGCGATCGTTTTGAAAAATCTCTCCAGGCCGAGCTCGACCAGGTCGAGATCAACGGCGACCCCTCAGCGCGCCTGCCCAACACTTCGAACCTCGCTTTCCTCGGGGTCGACGCCCAGGCCATTCTGCTCAAGCTCGACCAGGAAGGCGTTTGTTGTTCGTTAGGCTCGTCCTGTACTACGGGCGCGGTCCAGCCTTCGCATGTGTTGCGCGCCATGCACATGACGAATGAGCGCGCCCGGAGCAGCCTGCGCTTTTCTTTCGGCCGTTATAACAACGAGGCGGAGCTCGACCAGGTGCTCGAGATCATTCCGCGCGTCGTGCGCAAGCTGCGCCAGCTCTCCGCCGCTCCGGCCTGAAGATCATTTCCGGCTCTGTCGGCAAGTTGTCTGGTTCGGCGGATCCCTCAGCCGTGGAGGCAGGTGATATTCCGCGACGCCGCTACTGTCGAGCGAGCGAGGCCTTGGCTTTGGCCACGAGTTCTTCTTCTTCCGGCAGCAGTTGTGCCTTTTCCGCGTAACCGAAATACTCTGTCGCGGCATCGTTCTGGCCCGCGGCCGCGAGGAGGATGGCGTAGTAGGCCGCAACTGAAGGTTCGTGCAGCTGTTCAGGCGTGAGCTGGCTCATTAGTTTCACCGCGCCCTTGACGTCGCCCGATTGGAAAAGGGAAAAGGCGTAGGTCGAAGTGTAGGCAGCGTTGTGCGGATGCGCTTCGTGGAGATCTCGCGCCATGCCGCGGGCCCGGATCGTTTCAGCTTTCAGGAGAAGTGAGATCTGGGCGTAGTTATTCCGCACCGCGGGATCTTCGGGTATGACCGCGACGAGGCGCGAGAGCGCACGATAAAGTCCGGTCGTGTCGCGCTGCTGCGCATAATTACGATAGAGCGTCTGGAGCGCTTCACGCTGCGCAGCGCGATTCTCCGCCAGCATCCAGAGGACCGCGGTCCCTTTCTCCGGCCAGTTCCATTGGAAGGCAATCGTTTGCAGAAGATTCAGGCGCGCGACGTCTCCCTCGGCCGCGCCGACCGCCGCTACCCAGTTCTTTTCAAAGCCAATATCGTCGCCCGTCTCACGCGCGGCTTTAGCGAGGAAGGCGCGCCGCACCGGTTCACCGCGCTCCCACGAGCCCCCTTGCAACATCGTCTTCAGCGCCGCCCAATCGCGCAGGCGCACGTAGGCGTCGGCCAGGGCGAAGCGCAGCGGAATCGCGCTCAGCATTTCCGGCGGCAGCCGCTTGCTCCAGTCGATCGCGAGCAGGGCCAGGCCATGGCTGTTCATCCAGTTGATCAGCCGAATCGCTTTCTCGGCCGACTTGGCCGATTCCGCTTGGAGCCGGGTGAGGGTGGCGATGAAATCCGGATCGTTGAACCCGCGCAGAATCCCGAGCGCGAGAAGTCGATCGGCGTAGCTGGCCTCGGAAAACCCGTCCAGTTCCTTGGCCAAGGCCAAACTGGCGGAATCATCCCGGTGGCGGATCGCGTCGTTGATCAGAATGTGGAGCGCTGTGAGCCGCAGCTTCGGGTCGCTCTTGAGTTTTTCGGCGAGGGCGCGTCCGGCTTCGCGCTTGGCCGTGTCCTCGGAACGGATCTGGAATTCCGCCAGCTCCAGCGCCCGCCGCGGTTCGTTAGGCGCGAGCCGCACCGCCGCCTCGAGATATTTCTCCGCTGCCGCGAAATCACTTTTCGTTAGGGCAAGATGCGCTGCCGCAGTCTGATAGCGGGCGTCGTTCTGTTGCGCCGCGGGAACTCCGGCGAGGGCCTCGGCCGCGATTCCCGGTTGCTTGAAACGCAGTGCGCATTCCACGAGGGCGACCCGGTCGGAAATTGATTCCGGCAGCAGCACGACGACACGGCGCCGCCAGTCAGTCGCTTCCGACGCGTTTTGTTTCTCCGCGATCGCGGCCAAAGTGCGGCAGGCGTCGGCGCTGGTGGGATCGACTGCGAAGGCGCGCTGCGCCGCCATCGCGGCCCAGCGCAGATCATTTTTATCAAAGGCGACGTGCGCCTGTCGCATCAGCTTGTGCTCCTGCCAGCGCACATAAAATCGGTGCCCGCCCCAGGAAACGGCGACCAGCAGGCAGAGCGTGCCGATGATGATGAGCCAGAGCCGGACGTAGGTTTTCTCAGTCCGCTCCTGTAAAAGTTCGAGACTGGATTCGGGAATGTGCGCCATGGTTGGGAGTAGGCGCACCCTGCCGCCAGCGGTGGCGTCAAGGCGCACAAACTGCTAAGAAATTAGCATGTCCCATTCCATCGCGGTAGCGCCGGCGCGGGAGGCTGCCGCGCGCGGGGCGGGAATGGCTTTTACCTGGCCCCTCACGCTCGCGGCTTTCGCCTTCCTTTGGCTGGAAATTATTCTCCAGCTCCAGAGCGAGTGGTCGCTCAACCCGCAATACGGTTACGGCTGGACGGTGCCCTTTCTGGCTGGCTGGATTTTTTATCAACGCTGGCTCGGCCGGCCCGCGCCCGCCTCGCCGGCTCATTCTGGCCTAACCATAAGTGTCGCGCTTCTCGCCGCCGCCGTCCTTTTGCCCGCCCGCCTCGTCGCGGTGGCGAATCCCGACTGGCGCTTGATCAGCTGGACGATGTCGCTCGCGGCCGTCGTCATCACGCTTTGCGCGCTCTACCTGGCCGGCGGCGCTTCCTGGTCGCGCCACTTCGCCTTCCCCGTTCTGTTTTTTCTCGTCGCCGTCCCCTGGCCGGTGCAGCTCGAACAAGTCGTGGTGCAATCGCTCATGCGCGCCGACACCGCGATCACGATTCAGATTTTGAATTTCGTCGGCACCCTCGCGGTCCAGCACGGCAACGTCATCGAATTGAGCACCGGCCAGGTCGGGATCGACGATGCCTGCACCGGCGTGCGCTCGCTTCAGGCCACTTTCATGGTCGCGCTTTTCCTCGGCGAATTTTACCGGATGCGCTTTGGACGCCGCGTCCTGCTCGTCGTCGCCGGCGCCGTGATCGCGTTTGTCTGCAACATCGGGCGCACCCTCATTCTCTGCGAAGTGGCCGCCAGCTCCGGCGTGGAGGCGATCCATCGCTGGCATGATCCCGCCGGCTTCACCATTCTCGGCATCTGTCTTTTTGCGCTTTGGGGTTTGAGTCTCTGGCTGCAACCAAAAGGCGAATCCGCGCGTGCCACCGCCCCTCCGGCCGGGCGCGGCCTGCGGCGTGGCGGCTGGGCCGTTGCGCTCATCCTTTGGCTCGCCCTGGCCGAGATTGCGACCGCATTCTGGTATTCCGGATCGTCGCAAAACACGACCAGCGCGCCGTGGACTGTGACCTGGCCGACAGACGAACAGGATTATCGCCAACAACCAATCCCCGACGCGGTCGAAACCCTGCTGCGTTACAACGAAGGCGGCGCTGCCACCTGGCGCTTGGCCGACGACCGGCGTTGGATGATGTATTCCTTCCGCTGGCTCCCGGGCCGGACCGCCGCGCTCTTTGTCAAAAATCATCGGCCCGATATTTGCCTGCCGGCCAGTGGCCTAACGATGGAGCAGCAGAGCGGCGTTCACCTCGTCGCGGTCAACGGCGCGAAGCTGCCGATCCAATCTTATCGCTTCGACGACAACGGCCGCCCGCTGCACATTTTCTATTGTTATTGGGACGGGCGTTCTTCCTATCTCAGCGACGAGGCCGCGGCGGAGGAGGATTGGACCGCGCGGGGACGGCTGCACGCCGCGTGGCAGGGAAAACGCGAACTCGGTGCGCGCATGCTCGAGCTCGCGGTCTGGGGCCACGAGGATGACGCCGAAGCGCGAGCGGCGCTGGAACGGGAGCTGGCGAAGATCGTTCAGTAGAACGGTTGGTTTGCAGGTTCATCTGAACATACGGTTTGCGCTTTTCGTTGCCAGAAACGATTGTCTTCGGTGGCCTCCACCAACGGCAAAAAACCCGGCGTCATCGCACCTGCTGACCCGCCTCAGGCGGGCTGCATTGAGATTCGCGGCGCGCGCCAGAACAATCTCAAGGGCTTCGATCTCGACCTGCCGCTCGGTCAATTAACCGTCGTCACCGGCCCGAGCGGGAGCGGCAAATCGAGCCTCGCTTTCGACACCATTTACGCCGAAGGCCAGCGTCGCTACGTCGAGACGTTCAGCCCTTACACGCGGCAATTTCTCGACCGCATGGACAAGCCCCGGGTCGACGAGATTCGCGGCATCCCGCCGGCGATTGCGATCGAGCAATCGAACCCGGTAAAAAGTTCGCGCTCCACCGTCGGCACGATGACGGAGATCAACGACTACCTGAAGCTGCTCATGCCGAGGGTTGCGCGCGCTTTTTGTCCGAACTGCGCGCGCGAAATCCGGCCCGAGACCGCGAAGTCGATCGCGGACGAAATCCAGGCGCAAAGCTCGGGCCAAACCGGACTCATTACTTTCTGGGTCGCAGTCCCGGCGAAAACCGAGCCGGCGGAATTCTTCGCCTTCCTCCAGCAGCAAGGTTACCTCCGCATCTGGCTCGGCGGCGAAGTCGTTAGAGCGGACAGCGAGAACAAAAAACTTCGGCTCGGCGCCCGCGTCCAGGTCATTCAAGATCGCATAACGATCAGTCCGGAGAACCGCGCCCGCTTTGTCGAGTCGATCGAGACCGCGCTGCGCTTCGGCAAGGACCGGATCAACTTCATCGATCTCGCGACGAAGGAGGAGCATCCCTTCTCCACCGGCTGGCATTGCGCGCATTGCGATCTCGATATCCGCCCGCCTACGCCCGGTCTTTTCAGTTTCAACAATCCGTTAGGCGCGTGTCCCGAGTGCCGCGGCTTTGGCCGTACCATCGCGATCGATCTCAACCGCGCTATTCCCGACCGCGCCCTTTCCATTGCGCAAGGCGCGGTCCGCGTTTTCCGCGGGGAAGAGATGGGCGAATCGCAAAAGGACCTACTCCGCGCCTGTGCCCGGGAAGAGATCGACGTTCATTTGCCCTTCGAGGAATTGCCAAAGCACGATCAGGACTTCGTCATCAACGGCGAGAAAGGCGCAGGCGAATATGGCGAGGAAGATTACGAAACGGATTGTTGGTATGGCGTTCGGGGATTTTTCAAATGGCTCGAGAGCAAAACCTACAAGATGCACGTGCGTGTTTTGCTCAGCCGGTATCGCGCCTACACCAGTTGCCCGGGTTGCCGGGGCGGCCGCTTCCAGCCCGAGACGCTCAACTACCGTCTCGTCACGGGCGACCAGGTGGCCTTTACCCTTCCGGAATTTGCCGCCCTCCCGATCACGCAGGCGCGTGAATTTCTGACCAGCCTAACGCTTCCGCCTAACGACTCGGGCGCGGTCATGTTGCGGAGCGAGATCGTGAACCGCCTGCGCTACCTGTGCGAAGTCGGGGTCGGATACCTGACGCTCGATCGTTCCACCCGCACTTTGAGCGGCGGCGAAGTCCAGCGGGTGAACCTGACGACTTGTCTCGGGGCGTCGTTAGTCAACACCCTCTTCGTCATGGACGAACCAAGCGTCGGTCTCCATCCGCGCGATGTCGGCCGGCTCGTGAGGGTGATGCACGATCTGCGCGACAAGGGCAACACCCTGCTCGTGGTCGAACACGAAGAAGCGATCATTCGCGCGGCCGATCATTTGCTCGATATCGGTCCGGGCCGCGGAGAGGGCGGCGGCGAACTGGTCTTCCAGGGCTCGCTCGCGCAGATGCTGGGTAGCGCACCCGTCTCGGGTGCTGGCGACGTTGTTCCAACGTCGCGAACTTTACGAACGGCGGCGACGGCTCCGAGCACGCGAGTTTCCAGGAAAAGTTCGTCGCGGCAGGATGCCGCGACCATCACACGAGACGTGTGCGCTACCCAGGCAAACTCCCTCACGCGCGATTATCTGACTGGAAAAAAATCCATTCCGCTCCCGAAAAAGCGTCGGGCCTCAACCAGCGCACTCAAGATCAAAGGCGCGAGCGAGCATAATCTCAAAAACATCGACGTCGAGATTCCGTTAGGCGTTTTCACCTGTGTGACCGGTGTTTCCGGCTCCGGCAAATCCACCCTCATTCATGAAGTCCTCTACCAAAATCTGCTTCGGGCCCGCGGCTCGGGGAGCGAGGAAGCGGGCGCCTGCAAGAGCGTGACCGGGGCGCATCGGGTCGGCGAGATCGTCATGGTCGACCAGGCGCAGCTCTCGCGCACTCCGCGTTCCACCCCGATTCTTTATCTCGGGATCTACGACCGGGTGCGCGAACTGTTCGCCGGCCTCCCGGAAGCGATGGCGCAGGGCCTGACTGCGAGCGCGTTTTCCTTCAACTCCGGAATCGGCCGTTGCGATCGTTGCGGCGGCACCGGGTTCGAGAAAATCGAGATGCAATTCCTGAGCGACCTCTATGTCCGCTGCGCGGAATGCGAGGGCAAACGCTTCCAGCCGCATGTTTTGAAAGTAAAACTGGAAGGCCGCTCCATCCACCAAGTGCTCGAGCTGACGGTGAGCGAAGCGATCAAGTTTTTCACCGCCCTGGGCGAGGCCGGCACGCTCGCCCGGCCCCTCCTCGTCCTCGAGGAAGTAGGTCTCGGTTATCTGCGGCTCGGGCAACCGCTGAACACCCTTTCCGGCGGCGAATCACAACGCCTCAAGCTCGTTAGGCATTTGACTGATGGCGCCAAGCGCGAGGGCAAGCACGGTGATCTTTTCATCTTCGACGAACCGACCACCGGTCTGCACTTTGACGACATCGCGCTGCTCGTTAGGCTTTTCCAGCGCCTGGTCGAGGCGGGCAATTCGCTCGTCGTGATCGAGCACAATCTCGAGGTGATGAAGTGCGCCGACTGGATCATCGATCTTGGTCCGGAAGGCGGCGAAGAAGGTGGAGGCGTGGTGGCGACTGGCACGCCCGAGGACATCGCCAAGGTTGCCGATTCCCACACTGGTCGCTACCTGCGCGAGCTGCTTTCTCCGGGGAGCACGGGCAGCCTGCCCGTCGTTCGCGGGAGCCTCGCGCGAACCGAGAACGGTCGCTACGATCCCGAAGATAACGACCTCGCCCTGCGCGCCGCCGAAGAGCCGCCGGGCTATCAGCCCGGCGGAACGGGGTGGCACCCCGTGCTCCCCGGAAATATCGCCGCCGCGCGCGAGCGTGCCATCGTCATCCACGGAGCGCGCGAGCATAACCTCAAAAACATTTCGCTCTCGATCCCGCGCGACAAACTGGTCGTTATCACCGGCCTGAGCGGCTCGGGCAAATCGACCATCGCCTTCGACCTCCTCTTCGCCGAAGGCCAGCGCCGTTTTCTCGACAGCATGTCGCCTTACGCGCGGCAATTCGTCGAGCAGCTCGAGAAACCGGATGTCGACCTGATCGAAGGACTCCCGCCGACGGTCGCGATCGAGCAGCGCGTCACCCGCGGGGGCGGAAAGTCGACCGTCGCCACGGTCACGGAAGTGTATCATTTTCTCCGGCTCCTCTTCGCCAAGACCGGGACGCAATTCTGTCCGGACTGCGATTTGCCGGTCGAAACCCAGAGCCTCGCCGCGATCGTTAGGCTGGTGGAGACGGCGGCGCGGCGCGGGCCGCTCAAGGTCCTCGCGCCCTTGGTCAAAGCGCGCAAAGGTTTCCATACCGAAGTGGCGCGCTGGGCCGAGCGCCAGGGCTTCGACACGCTCTACGTCGATCGCCAGCTCATCCCGGTCGCGCAATTCCGCAAGCTCGAGCGCTTCAAGGAACACACCATCGACGCCGTCGTCGGGATGATCGACGCCAAGCGGATCCTGAAGGCGCGCAACCTCGTTCAGCGCGCGCTCGAGATCGGCCGCGGCACCGCGCATCTGCTCGACGCCAAAAATCGTCTCACCGTCGTCAGCACGGAGATGAGCTGCCCCGGTTGCGGGCGCGCCTTCGAGGAACTCGATCCCCGTTTGTTTTCCTTCAACTCGCCGCACGGCTGGTGCGAGACCTGCGCCGGCTTCGGCGAAATTTGGAACGAAAAACTGCAGAAGAACGAAGAAGAGACCGGCGAATCGATGCTCGAGAATGAGCTTAACGCCGAGCGGCAATTCGAATCGGTCGACGAAGAAGAAGCCGTGCCGTGTCCTGATTGTCACGGCTCACGGCTCAACCCGATCGCGCGTCACGTCCGGGTGCAGGGAAAAACGATCGACGAATTTGCTGCTCGCTCAGCCGCCGAAGCGCTTGCCCTGGTCGGCAAACTTCGCTTTCGCGGTACGCAAAAAGTGATCGCGACCGACCTCGTACCGGAGATCGAGCAGCGTCTTCACTTCATGGAAAACGTCGGGCTCGGTTACCTCGCGCTCGGGCGTTCCGCGAAAACTCTGAGCGGAGGCGAGTCGCAACGCATCCGACTCGCGGCCCAGCTCGGCTCGAATTTGCGCGGCGTTCTTTACGTCCTCGACGAACCGACGATCGGGCTGCATTCGCGGGATAATATCCGCCTCCTCGAAACTCTGACGGCGCTTCGGGCCAAGGGGAATTCGCTCGTCATCGTCGAGCATGATGAGGAAACGATGCGCCAGGCCGATCACATCATCGATCTCGGGCCGGGCGCCGGCGTGCATGGCGGCGAAGTCGTCGCAGCCGGGACCTTGCGCGACATCGAGCAAAGCAAGGACTCGCAGACCGGCCGCTGCCTGCGCGAGCCGCTTTGTCATCCGGTGCGGAAAACGCGCCGCTCGTTAGGCGAGGTGGAGCAGTGGCTGGAGATCCGCGGCGCGCAGGCGAACAATCTGAAGAACGTAGATGCGAGTTTCCCGGTCGGACGACTCACCGTCATCACCGGCATTTCTGGCTCGGGCAAATCCACGCTGATGCGTTCGGTCTTACTCCCGGCGGTGCAGCAGGCGCTGGGTAGCGCACGCGTCTCGCGTGCTGGCGACGGCGTCTCGCCGTCGCGGACTTTCCTCAGTGCGAAATCATCCCGCAAAAGTTCGTCGCGGCAAGATGCCGCGACCAGCACTCGAGACGAGTGCGCTACCCAGATCTCTGGCGCGGAATTTCTCGAGACCATTTACGAAGTCGATCAGTCGCCGATTGGGAAGACCTCGCGCTCAACTCCTGCGACTTACATCAAGGTCTTCGACGAAATCCGGAATCTTTTCGCGCAGCTCCCGGTTTCGCGGGTGCGTGGTTACACGGCCAGTCGCTTCTCGTTCAACACCGAGGGCGGTCGTTGCGAAACTTGCAGCGGGCAGGGCGTGCTCAAGCTGGAGATGAGCTTTCTCCCGAGCAGTTACGTGCCCTGCGAGGATTGCGGCGGGCAACGCTATAACGCGCAGACCCTAGAGGTCCTCTACCACGATCGTAGCATCGGCGACGTGATGAAGATGACGATCGCGCAGGCCGCGGAATTTTTTGCGGCCAACCAAAAGATCGCGCGTCCGCTTTCCTTGTTGGTCGAGACCGGTCTCGGTTACCTCCAGCTCGGGCAACCGAGCCCGACCTTGAGCGGCGGCGAAGCGCAACGGCTGAAGCTCGCGACCAAGCTGACCCGCGGCGTCGGGCGCGCGCAGAACGAGCGGTTGCGCAAAATGCGGACGCCGAAATCGACCCTCTATTTGCTCGAGGAACCGACCATCGGGCTGCACATGGCGGACGTAGAACTGCTCCTCAACGTCATCCATCGCCTGGTCGATGACGGGAACACCGTGATCGTGATCGAGCACAACCTGAGCGTCATCGCGGAGGCCGATTACGTGATCGACATCGGCCCCGAAGCCGGTTCGTTAGGCGGAGAAATCGTTGCCGCCGGCACGCCGGAAGAAGTGGCCAAAAATCGTCTCAGCCGGACCGCGCCCTTCCTGCGCGAGGTCCTGGCACAAGGGCGCGAGATGGCACGGCTGCCCCGCGTCGGCTAACGATCGAGTTGGTTGCCGCCCGCGCAATTCTCGCGGAAACTCGCGCGCCCTGATGTTTGCCTATTACCTGCACGATTTCGATCCGTTCATTTTCCATCTCTGGGGAAATATCGGACCGCGCTGGTATGGGATGGCCTACGTCCTTGCCTTTGCCTGCGGCTATTGGTTGCTCGGCGTTCTGGCGAAGCGTGGCTATACCCAGCTGCGCCCGGAACAGGTCGGCGACTTCGTTACCTGGACGGCGCTTTTTGGGGTCATGCTCGGCGGCCGGCTTGGTTACGTCCTTTTCTATCGCCCGGAAATGTTGCTCGATCCGCTCTCGACCCTACGGGTTTGGGAAGGCGGGATGTCGAGCCACGGCGGGATGCTCGGCGTCATCGTCTTCACTTATTACTATGCCTGGCGGCACAAAATCTCTTGGACCAACCTCGGCGACAACCTGGTGGTGGTGGTGCCGGTCGGTTTGTTCTTTGGCCGGTGCGCGAATTTCATTAATGGCGAGCTCTACGGCCGAATCGCGAGCGTCCCCTGGGCGGTGCTCTTCCCGAAAGAACTGCTCGAACCGCAAAACGCGGCCGAAGCCGAGCGCGCGCTCCTCGCCGCCCGCCAGGTCGCTCCCAGCCTAACGAGCCCGGAAGCGATCGTGAGCGGGCTGCATTCCTACCCGCAGCTCCGCGAAATGCTGCGCCCAATCCTCACCCCGCGCCATCCGTCGCAAATCTACGAGGCCCTGGTCGAAGGCGTCGCGCTTTTCACCATGCTCTGGCTCGTCCGGACGCGGACCCGCCAACCCGATGGCGTTCTGACCGGATTGTTCTTCGTCTGCTACGCCATCTTCCGGATCGTGGTGGAATATTTTCGCGAACCGGACGCGTCGCTCATTGCCGGATTCACCCGCGGACAATTTTTCTCCTTTTTCCTGATTGCGATCGGGTTCGCCTTCATCATCGTCGGGAAAATTCGCAATCACCACGCCGCCGCGGTTCCGGCGCGGTAGGTCGATTGGACCCTTTCGTTTCGCGCCAGTTCCGCTATTACTAACGCAGGATGACGGAACTGATTTTCCCGGGGCATTTTCTCGCGGCCGGCGGTCTGGTTTTTTCGTTCGAACACGCCACCGTCGCGGGCAAGGCCGTCCTCTTTGTCCTCGCCATTGGTTCCATCTTTAGCTGGTCGGTCATGGTGACGAAAATGCGGGTCGTGCAATTCGCGCGGAAACAAACCGACCGTTTTCTCGCGGTGTTTCGCCAGGACCGGCAGCCGCTCCGCTTGTTTGAATCGAGTGTGCGCTTTCCCGGCTCGCCCGTCTTCCAGGTTTACCGCGCGGGCTGCGAAGAACTCACTTTTCACCTTCTCGGTTCGGCCGAGCTCGACGAAACTTTTCGCGCCCGGCTCGATATCGCGGACAAGATCACGCCGGCCCAGATGCACGCGGTCAACGCCGCGATGGAGCGCGCGGTGGGCGAGACCGCGCTCAAGCTCGAGTCGCAGATGATCCTGCTCGCGACCGCGGTTAGCGGCTCGCCCTTCTTGGGATTGTTAGGCACGGTCTGGGGCGTGATGGACACGTTCACCGGCGTGGCCGAGGCCGGCTCAGCTAACCTCGCCGCCATGGCTCCAGGTGTTTCTGGCGCGCTCATCACCACCGTGACCGCGCTCTGCGTCGCGATCCCGGCCATGTTTGGCTACAATTTCCTCGTCACCAGCATCCGCGGGATGGTGGTCGAGATGGATAACTTCGCCGCTGAGCTGGCCTCGGAGTTTGAGCATAAATACGTCGAGCACGGTTCGCGCGTATCCGATTTTCGCCGTTGAGATGCGCCGTTATTCCAGCCGCACTTCGCTTTCGACTCTCTCGGAGATCAACATCACTCCGCTGCTTGATCTTGCCTTCGTTCTCCTGATCATTTTCATGATCACGACCCCGCTGCTCGAGAACAGCAAGACCCTCATCATTCCCTCGAGCGCGACGACGAATGCGCCGGTAAATCCGGCCGCAGTCCAAACCCTTTCGATGGATCGCAACGAAGTTGTTAGGCTAAATGAGGAGGTGATCGACCTGGCGACGCTCGAGAGCCGGCTGGCCGCGCTCAAACAGGCCGACCCGAACCTCGCCGTCGTGATTCGCCCTGACCGCACCCTGCCGGTCCAGAAACTCGTTAGTCTGATGGACGCGCTGCAGCGCGCCGACATCACCAAGGTCGGAATCGCGACGCAGGACGACGCGAAATAGCGATGACTCGCGACGCGCGTTTCTGGCGCAACGTCACCATCGTGGGACTGGTCCACGTGGTCGTGTTGCTCGGGCTCCTCTGGTGGAGCCGCACTCCGTCGAAGACGCCTAAAAACATCGTCTGGATGGAAGGCGGCGCCGGCGCGAGCGCTCCGGCCGGGACCACGCCACCGCCCGCGCCGCCTGACGCGACGCCGGAAGCAACCCCAGTCGAAACGCCCGAGGAAGTGAAAGAAGAGCCGACGCCGGAAGTGGCACCGACCGCCAAGAGCGAGATCGAAATTCCAACCCCAACCGTTTCAGCAACGCCAACGCCAACGCCAACTCCAACTCCCACGCCCACTCCAACGCCGAAGCCGACTCCAAGTCCGACCCCGAAACCCACGCCTAAGCCAACTCCCAAACCAACTCCAAAACCCACTCCCAAGAAGGCCAAGCCTTCTCCTACGCCGAAGAAAAAAACCACGCCCAAGCCCAAGCCGACGCCGGACGAAGAAGCTGAAGAAACGGCCAAGGAGCTGGAAAAGAAAAAGGCGGTCGCGAAGGCGGCGCTGGCCAAGGAAGGAAGTGAGGAAGAATCTTCCGAAAAGCCGGTCAAGAAAGCGACCGCCTCGGGCAGCGGCGACGAGACGAAAGGCAAAGGGAGCGGTGGCTCGGGCGGGAAAGGTTCCGGCGAAGGCGGCGCCTCCGAGTTCGGCTGGTACGGCAACATGTTGCACGACCGTTTTTACAGCGAGTGGGTCCAGCCGACTTCCGTTGTCCACAGCGCGAAGATTTCGGTTCTGCTCCGCATTCGGATCAACCGGGAAGGTCGCATTTCCGATTACTCGATCGCCAAATCATCCGGCAACCCGGTGGTGGACGACTCGGTCACGGCCGCGGCCGCGCGCGTGAAACAGGTCGACCCTTTGCCTTCCGGGCTGGGCGACGATTATTATGACGTGAACATCAACTTCGAATTAAACTAAACGATGACGAGACGACAGATTTCCCATTTCGGACGGCAGTTTTCAAAATGCGGGGCGGCCGTGCTGCTTTTTTGCCTAACGAGCGGGCCGATGCGCGCGGCCCAGGATGTGCCGACGATCACGGTCAGCAAAGGCGACCAGATCAACCTCACGGTTTCCCCGCTCTCGGGCCCCGACGGCGCGGCCGCGACGAAGATCGTGCAGAGCGATCTCGCCCTTTCCGGTTATTTCACAATGAGCGGCGCGAACAGCACCTATACCGTGCGCGGGACGGCGGAGGGCGGCAGCCTGCAGGGCGAGGTGGCTGATCACAGCGGCGGGAAGGTTCTTTCCAAAACCTACAGCAACGATACGCGCGAGAACGCGCACCAGTTCGCCAACGACATCATTGAAACCCTGACCGGTCACAAGGGACTCGCAGGAACCAAGATCACTTTCATCGCCACCAAGAGCGGGAAAAAAGAAGTTTACCTGGCCGACTTCGACGGGAGCAACGTCCGGCAACTGACCCGCGACGGCACGATCAGCGTTCACCCTTCGCTCAGTCCGGACGGGCGGCGCATTGCCTACACCGGCTACCAGAGCGGTTATGCGGATGTCTACGTGATCGACGTCGCAAGCGGGTCGCGCAATCGGATCGTGAATTTCCCCGGCACGAACAGCGGCGCGGCCTTTTCTCCGAACGGCGGGAAACTCGCCCTAACGATTAGCAAAGATGGCAACCCCGAGCTTTACACGGTGAGCGCGAGCGGCGGCGGCGCGCGGCGGCTGACGCGCACGCGCGGGATCGAGTCGAGCCCGACTTGGTCGCCCGATGGGAGCGAAATCATTTATTCTTACCTAGCCGGCTCCGGCGGCGCGCAGCTTTATCGGATTTCGTCGTCTGGCGGGAGCGGGCAATTGCTCTCCACCGGTCGCGGCAATTGCACCGAACCAAGCTGGTCGCCCGATGGCAAAAAGGTCGCGTTCAATGTGCGAAGCGGGGGCGAGTTCCAAGTCGCGGTGCTCGATCTGGGCGGCGGCGGCACGCGGACTTTGAGCACGGGCCAAAACCCGATCTGGGGCGCGGACTCGCGGCATCTCATCTTCACCGATGGGGGCGCGCTCTACATGCTCGATACCGTGAGCAGCCGGAAGAACAAGATTCTCGGCGGCCTGGGCAAAATCACCGAGCCGAGCTGGTCGCGGTAATTCGCTGGCGCCGCGTTGTGTAGCTGCTTCAGTTCGGGTAGCGCACGCGTCTCGCGTGTTGGTCGCGGTGTCCCACCGCGACGAACTTTGCGTGGCGCTCGATCGCTGTGAGATCGTGAACTGCACTAAAAGTTCGCGACGGCGAGACGCCGTCGCCAGCACTCGGGACGAGTGCGCTACCCGGAAGCTGGCGCGGGCCGCTAGAGCAAAGCGAGGGATTTGCCTTCGTGGTGCGCCACCTGGTCGAGGGTGCATTGCCGCGGGGCTTTGTCTTTGCGCCAGCGCACGATTTTCGTGCCGTGCCGGAAGCGGTCTCCGGTGAAATGGTCGTAGGTCACTTCGACTACGATCTTGGGCGCGACCGGCTCCCATTCCGCACTGCGCTCTGTGCTCCAGCGGCTCGGGCCGCCGGGCGCGTTGCCGGTGAATCCCGGCGTTTTCTTTAGCGCCTCGAATTTTTTTGTGAGGGCGGCCTTTTCATCTGCCTTGAAAGCGGAGGTGAACCCGACGTGGTGGAGCAATCCTTCTTCGTCGTAGAGCCCGAGCAGGAGCGAGCCGATGACGCGCGCGCTACTGGCGTAACGAAAGCCACCGACCACGCAGTCCACCGTCCGAATATTTTTGATTCTTCACCATTGCCGTCCGCTCGCCCGAGGCATAGGCCGCGTCGGCCCGCTTCGCGATGATGCCGTCCAGGTTGCCGCCGACTTTCTTGAACCATTTTTGCGCCTGGCGCAGGTCCGTGGTGGCGGGCGAAAGTCGGATCTGCTTTTCGTTAGGGAGGAATTTCGCCGCAAACTTCTCGAGCGCGACACGGCGCTTCAGCAGAGGCGTGTTGAGGAGCGATTTGCCATCCGTGCCAGTGAGCAGATCGAAGACGATAAAAAGAGCGGAATGGGCCGCGGCCAGCTTCTGCACCCGGCTGGCGGCGGGATGGAGCCGAAGCTGAAGCTCATCGAAGGACAGCCGTCCCTCGACCGGAATGGCCAGCTCGCCGTCGAGAACGAATTCTTTCGCCTTCAACTGCGCCAGCGCCGCGACGACGTCGGAGAAATAACGAGCGAGCGGCTGCCCCGCCTTTGATTGCAAAAAAACTTCGTCCCCATTGCGAAAAGCGAGACAGCGGAAGCCGTCCCATTTCGGCTCGTATTGCCATCCGTCGTCGGCCGGAATCTCATCTATGGAACGCGCTTCCATCGGCGGAAGAGGCGGCTTAACCGCAGAGGACGCAGAGTTCGCAGAGGAGGAGGATTTAGAACTATCTTTTGCCTTCACTCTGCGCTCTCTGCGTCCTCTGCGGTAATCATTTGTGCGTATAACGGCGCGGCGCCAGTTTCGGCGGCCGCTTTCCTTTTCGCACCGCGCCCTGCACCGGGATGTAGGTAAGTTCGGTCCGATCGACCGCGCAACGCAGGAGCAGTCCGCCTCGGCTCATGTCGCCGCGGCCCACGAAGTCAGCCGGGAAACGCAGCCGCTCCCGCAAAATTTCCAGCATCACGCTGATATATTTCCCGGTGGCGATGCTCCCGAGGAGAACGACCTCGCACTGCGGAGTCGTCCGCCTAACGAGCCGGCGTAGATCGCGTTCCAGAGGGCGGCGATAACGCGGATCGTCCGCCGCGATATCGACCTCGGCAAACTCCTGCAGGTCGGCCAACGTGACCGTTGTCGACGCCGGAATGAGCCCGCGCGTCGGGGTGATGACAAGCACGCGAGCAAAGTCCGGGGCGAAGGCGTTGGCGTAGGCCAGTTTCCCGCGAAAATAGAGGCCGCTCAGGAAAGTAAAGACTTCGCCTAACGACACCGGCTCGCCGCCGCGGAGGCGCTGGGCGAGAGCGAAGGTTGCCCGCTCGCTCAGGAGCATCTGGGCGCGGCGTCCGCCGGCGTAAGCCGGCGAAAGGAGAAACGTGCGGGAGGCGGTCATTTGCAGTTGCGGGAACTTAACGTGTTGTAGACGCTTCGCTGCGCGAAGCGCGGGCGTGGATTTGGCGGCAGGATCAGCCTGCGATCCACGCAACTGCCCGCGTTTCGCAGAACGAAGTGTCTACATGAAATCGGGATTCCTCGAAAAACTGATCGAGCGCCTCGGCCGGGTCGGCCCGGAGGAGGTGCAGAATTACCTCCTTCGACTCGCCCAGGAGAAAGGCTTTCTCGAGACGATTTTCAATTCCATTCAGGAAGGGATCATCGTGACCGATGCGAAGGGGCGGATCTCCTATTTGAACCAGGCGGCCTGCGACATCTTCGGGCTCGACGCCGAGAAGGCGGTGGGCAAGCCGCTCGACGAACAGG
>JBKJNW010000256.1:0-26012 GCA_046593335.1 Chthoniobacterales bacterium
CCCGAAAAGCGATCGTTTGCTGGCCGAGGTTAAAGGTGGGGGTTGGGCAATCTCCGATTGGTCGCCCGACGATACCCAACTCCTCGTGGTCGAGTACGTCTCGATTAACGAGAGTTACCTCTGGCTCTTCGACACGAAGACGGGCGCCCGCACCGAGCTGACGCCTCGGCCCGCGGAGGGCGCCGAAAAAGTCGCCTACGCGAGTCCGCGTTTCGCCAAGGATGGCAATGGTATTTTCGTCACAACCGATCGCGAGTCGGAATTCCAGCGGCTCACTTATCTCAATCTCGCGACCAAAGAGCACACCTACCTCGTGCCCGACGCGAAGTGGGACGTCGACGACTGGGATTTGAGCGATGACGGCCAGCGCATTGCCTACGCCTTGAATGAAAACGGCACGAGCACCCTGCACATTGTCGCGGTCGCCATGCGCGACGGCAAAATGACCGCGACGGCGCAGCCTGACCCAGTCTTCAATCCGCCGATTTCCGCCTCGGTGATCTCCGGGCTGAAGTGGCATCCAAAACAGGACCTGCTCGCCTTCAACGTGAACGGCGCGCGCTCGCCTTCCGACGTCTACACCTGGTCGCCGAGCGCGGAGAAAAACGTCGCGACCCGCTGGACGACGAGCGAGACCGGCGGCATTCCAGCGGAACGCTTCGTCGAACCGTCGCTCGTCCGCTGGAAATCTTTCGATGGCCGCGAGATCACCGGCTTTCTCTACCAACCCGATGCGAAGAAATTCCCGGGCCCGCGGCCGGTCGTCGTCAACATTCACGGCGGGCCGGAAGGGCAGGCGCGACCGGGATTTGCCGGGCGCAATAACTACCTCTTCAACGAGCTCGGTTGCGCGATGATATTGCCTAACGTTCGCGGCTCATCCGGCTACGGAAAGTCCTACCTGCTGCTCGATAACGGCTTCAAACGCGAAGACTCCTACAAGGACATCTCGGCCCTGCTCGACTGGATCAAAACCCAGCCGCAGCTCGATGCCGGCCGCGTCATGGCCTACGGCGGATCCTACGGCGGCTTTATGGTCCTCCAGGTCGCGACCAACTACGCCGACCGCATTCGCTGCGCGGTCGACGTCGTCGGCATCTCGAACCTCGCCACTTTTCTGAAGAACACCGAGAGCTACCGGCGCGACCTGCGCCGGGTCGAGTACGGCGACGAGCGCGACCCGAAGATGGCCGCATTCATGGAACGCATCGCCGCGCTTAATAACGCCGGCAAGATCAGCAAGCCGCTTTTTGTCGTTCAGGGGGCGAACGACCCGCGCGTTCCGAAATCAGAGGCCGAGCAAATCGTTGCCACGCTCAAGAAACAAAAGACGCCCGTCTGGTACATGCTCGGGAAGGATGAGGGCCACGGTTTCGGCAAAAAGAAGAACGCCGATTACCTGTTTTATTCGATGGTCCAATTCATCCGCGATTACCTGTTGAAATAGCTTCGACCCGACGGACGAGAAAGACGACTCTGCTTTCCGGGGAGCGCGTGCGAGTCGCAAGCGCTCCCCGGCCCTGAATACGCTTTGCGTCTAACGAAGACGGTGTGGGTAGAGCAGGTCGTAGGATTCGCGGCAACAGGCCTCCACCCCTCGCAATCGCTGCGGCACCTCCACGCGCTCTGCACGGTAGGGAGCGAAGCCGGTCGAGTTCGCCACTTCGCCATACCAATGTTTTGCCCAGACGCCATCCGAATCCCGCAGTCCCGGCGGCCAGGAAAGCATCGCGGGATCGAACTCGAGCCCAAGGGATTCACACAAGAGCCGCAAAATGCGTTCCGGGTTTTGCAAAACATCCCGCGCGTCAATCACCGGCGGAACCGCGCCTCTGTCACCGCGCACAAATTCGAAAATCTCCTCCTGTTGTGGAAACCCGAGATCTTCGGCGCTCGGATCTTCATTCTTCTTCAGGTAAGAAACGATGACTTCCGCCGGATCGCGAATGAGGAAACAATTCGTTAGGGCGCGCAACCAGTCGCGCTCGATCTCAGGCAGCAGATGATGCGTCATCTGCTTTTGATAGAAGATCTTAATGTGGGAGGGGCCTTTGCGCCCCGATGGCGGAGCACTGCGCGTCAGGCTCGCCATCACCTTCCGCCAATCCGTTTCGCCCTCCGCCATGACTTCGTCCGCCATCGGGTGCGGTTTGCCGGTCGCTTTCAGGTAAAAGGCATAGAGTGGTTCATCTACTACCATCGTGTCCGCGCGATTCTCCCAGGCGCGCATCATGGCGGTCGAGATGTTGCGCGGACCAGACCACATCGCGATCCGCAGGATGTCCGCCATATCGTTAGGCAAATCCTAAAGCCCGCTGACGAACTGCGCCATGCGCCCGCGCATTTTTTCATCCGGCAACCGGCCGAGGCCTGCAGCCATGTTGTCTTCCAAATGTCGGGGATCGCTCGTCGCCGGAATCGCACAGGTCACGGCCGCGTTGGCGAGAATCCACTTGAGAAGAAATTGCGCCCAGGATTTGCAGTCGAACTCTACCGCCCAATCCGGGAGCGGCCGGGCGCGCAAACGCGCAAAAAGATTTCCGCGCGCAAAGGGACGATTGACCAGCACGGCGACCCCTTTTTCCTGCGCCAGCGGCAGGATCCGTTCTTCCGCGCCCCGCTCCCCGATCGAATAATTGATCTGGAGAAAATCGAGCTTTTCGCGCTGGAGAATTTTTTCCACCGCCGGAAAGGAAGACTCCACGTAATGGGTAATCCCGAGATAACGGATGCGCCCCTCTTCTTTCCAGGTCCGCAGCGTGGCGAGTTGGGTCTCGAGGTCGACCACGTTGTGCACCTGCATGAGGTCGAGCCGTTTCGTTTGCAGACGCTTGAGTGTCCGCTCGATGGAGTCGATTCCTTCCTTCTTCCCGGTTGTCCAGACTTTGCTCGCGAGGAAAAGCTCGTCGTGCAGTTTCAGTTCGCTCGTGAGGTCGCCGACCACTTCTTCGGCCTTTCCATACATGGGCGAGGTATCGACCACTTTGCCCCCGAGCTGGACAAAACGCCGCAGCACCGCGCGGAGCGGACCGCGTTCGTTAGGGGAAGCGCCGACATCGAAGGTCCGGGAAGTGCCCAGACCGATGGCAGAAATCTTTTCTCCGCTCGATGGAATGGCGCGGAGCAGCTGGGCCGAGGTTACGTTCGCCTCCGCTGCGCGCGACGAGATTGGCCAAAGGCTTGCCGCCGCTGCGGCGCCACCAATCAAGCGCGCCGCCTCGCGTCGCGTGATGGAAGGTTCATTCATCGCTCAAGGTAGCAGCGAAAAGTTCAGCGCGGGAGAGGCTGCTCGAGATTGGCCAGCCCATAAGCAAGGACAGCGTTGATGGCGGCGTTCTCGGCCAGCTCGGCCGGATCGATTTTGTCGAGCGTATCGGCCGCGGTGTGGTGGTAGTTGAAATAAAAGCGGCTGTCCTGGATCAGGCTGAAGTTCGGCACGCCCAACTTCGCCAGCGGGTCAATATCCGCCCCGACTTCGTCGCGGAGTTGCAGCAGGCCAGCCCCGGAGGACTGCAAGAGTTTCGCGATTGGCTCGAGCATCGGTTTCAGCTCCGGCTTGCCCGCGATGTAAATTCCGAGCGGATGATTGGCGCCTCCGTCCGTCTCGATCGCGGCAAAATGATTCGCGACTTCGGCCGCGTGTTCTTCGGCATAGGTCTTCCCGCCATGCAAGCCGTTCTCTTCATTCATCCAGGCCACCACGCGGATCGTGCGCTTCGGCTGCAAACCAAGTTGCCTAACGAGCTGAGCCGCCTGCATCGCCACCGCCACTCCAGCGCCGTCGTCGATCGCGCCCGTCCCCAGGTCCCAGGAATCGAGATGCCCGGAGACGATCACGACCTGCTCCGGATGTTCGCTCCCTTTGAGGTCGCCGATCACGTTATAACTGACCGCGTCGGGAAGTTGCTGCGGGGTCAGCACGAGATGCATCCGGAGCGGGCCTTGCGGGGCGAGCGCCGCGATCAGTTCCGCATCTTCTTCCGTCACCGCCGCGGCCGGAATCTTGGGCGCGTCGTCTGCATACTTCGTCATCCCGGTATGCGGCAGGCGATAAGCCGCGCCGCCGACCGAGCGGATAAGTGCGGCCACCGCGCCTAATCGCGCCGCCGCGCTCGGGGCCCCGCTTCGATACACCACCGCCTCACCATAGGCGTCCCCTCCCCGGCCCTGGGCCGCCATCCGTTTATCAAAGGCGTGATTGAAAACTACAATCTTGCCGCTGACCTTCTCTTTGCCTAACGAATTCAGTTCGTCGAAATCCCGCACCACCACGACCTCTGCGGTCAGGCCATCGGGCGGGGTGGCCACACTTCCGCCGAGCGCGGTCAGGACCACTTTTTGCGTGGTCCCGGGGGCCTGACCAGGGAATTGAACGAGCGCGGCCGTTTCCTCCCCGCGCACCCAATGCGGCACCATCACTTTCTCCAGCCGCACCTCCAATCCGAGCTTCTTCAATTCGTCCGCGACATACTCGACCGCCTTCTGCGCCTGAGCCGAGCCGCTCAGGCGCGGGCCGATGTTATTCGAAAGATGCGCCACCTGCCGGTAGGCGTAGTCGCTCGTGAGAGCGGCGGCCTGCAGTTTTTTCAACTCCGCCAGCGTCTGCGGAGAATAGAGCACCGGCGTGGGCGACGGAGAGGGCGTCGGCGAAGCTGCTTCCCTTTTTTCCGGCGTCGCGGGATTGGGCGCGGCCGTGGCCAGGGCCAGGCCTGCCCAGCAGAAAATTCCAGTGAGAACGGAGCGAAGGAAGATTTGCGGCATGCCGCATATTGTCAGGAAATCGCGTGAGCTCAATTCCCGGCCCGGCCGCGATCGGGATTGGCGCCGGGTCCGGTTACGCGCTTATCTTCCATGGCCCGTTCTTCCATGCCTAACGAACCTCTTGTTTCACTCGACCTGCCCGGCATCATGAAAATGCGCAGCGGCAAGGTGCGAGAAGTTTTCGACCTCGGCGAGACCATCCTTTTCGTCGCAACGGATCGGCTTTCTGCCTTCGACGTCATTTTGCCCGATCCGATCCCGGACAAGGGCGCCGTCCTGAACCAGATCTCCGCCTTCTGGTTCGAAAAAATCACGGAAACGGCGAATCATTTCCTGACCGCCGACTTCGCGAAGTATCCCGAGGCGCTGCAAACTTATCGCGCGCAGCTGGAAGGACGCTCGATGCTGGTGCGCAAAACCGAGCCTCTCCTGATCGAATGCGTGGTGCGCGGTTACCTCGCCGGTTCCGGTTGGAAGGATTACCAGGCGACCGGGGAAATCTGCGGACACGTCCTGCCGCCGGACCTCGAGCTCGCGGCCGAGTTGCCCGAGCCGATCTTTACTCCCTCGACCAAGAACGAAGCAGGCCACGACCTGAACATCGAATGGGAACAATGTTGCGCCATGATCGGCCAGGGGCTGGCGGAAAAGGTCCGCGACCTGAGCCTGAAAATTTATCTCGCCGGGAAAGCGCACGCCGCCAGCTGCGGCATCATCGTGGCCGATACCAAGTTTGAGTTCGGCCTAACGAACGGCGATCTGCTCCTGATCGACGAATGCATGACGCCCGACTCTTCCCGCTTCTGGCCGGCCGACAGTTATGCCCCGGGCCAGAGCCCGCCCAGCTTCGACAAACAATTTGTCCGCGATTATCTCGAGACCCTCGACTGGGACAAGACCTACCCTGGCCCTTCCCTGCCGCGGGAGGTGATTGAAAAAACGAGCCAGAAATATCGCGAAGCCTTCCGCCGCCTGACGAACCATGAGCTTGACCAGGGAATGGACTGATTCCTACTGGCAATACGAGGTCGCGGCCGACCTGGAATTACCGGTGGCAAAACCGCGCCTCCCCTTGGCGGAGGAGATTCTGCCCTACCTGCGCCGGATCGATCAAAGCCGCTGGTATTCCAACGGCGGACCGCTGGTGCAGGAATTTGAGGCCCGCCTGGCGCAGCATGCCGGTGACGGCGCGGTCGCCACCGTCGCCAATGCCACGGTCGGTCTGACCCTGGCGCTGCTCGCTCACGAGTTGCCGCCAGATTCGCTCTGCATGGTCCCGGCCTGGACTTTCGCCGCGAGTGGTCACGCGATCGAGCAAGCCGGCCACATTCCCTGGATCGTCGATGTCGACGCGGAGAGCTGGGCTTTGGAACCGGGCGCGGCGCGCGAATATCTGCGCGAAGCGCCGGGCGCGGTCGCGGCCGTCATGCCCGTCAGTCCGTTTGGGCAACCGATCGATCTGGCGGGATGGAACTCTTTTCGCGAGGAGACCGGCGTCGCGGTGGTGATCGACGCCGCGGCGATGTTCGACACAATCGGGCAGGGCGGTGTCCCGGCGGTCGTTAGTCTGCATGCCACCAAGGTCCTCGGAGTCGGCGAAGGCGGTTTTGTTGTCGGAGGCGATGCGGCTTTTGTTCAGGAATTGCACAAACGGGCCAACTTCGGGTTCTGGGGATCGCGGGAAGCGACCGTCCGATCTTGTAACGGCAAGATGAGCGAATACGCCGCCGCGGTCGGCCTCGCTGCTCTCGATACCTGGGCGCAAACGCGGGCCGATTTCACGCGCGTCGCGGCGACCTACCGCGCAGCCTTGGAGGGACAGACCAAGGTCCAGCTCCAGGAGGGATTTGGTCAGCGCTGGGTGAGTTCCACCGTCCTCATCGCAGCGGAAGACGCCGGCGCGGAGGCGATCGGCCAGGCCCTTGCCAGCCACCGGATCGGGACCCGGCGCTGGTGGGGCGGCGGGCTGCATCGGCACGGCGCCTTCGCCAAATACCCGCGCGGCGCGACCGAGCAGACGGAGCAACTGGCCGACCGCGTGATCGGGTTGCCCTGCTGGCGCGATTTGCCTAACGACAAGATCGAGCAAATCTGCCAGATCGTCATCGCGGCGGCCGAGTGAGCGACAGGGTGATGGACAAGCGCGAGCAAGCTTTGAACAGGCCGCTTTTCGCGACGGTCGCCTACGCGGAGGCGTTTGGTCTTGGCGCGATCGATTTGCCGGAGTGGCAGACGGCGCTCCTCAACCGATCGATTGCCGGGACAGAGTGGTTCGATGCCCTGGGCTGTTATCCGCTGACGGTTTTCGGCCAGCGCGCTGATCTTGTCGGCGGTTTGGAGCGACTGCGCGAAACCGGATTGGTCAGCGTCGCGCTGGTACCCGATCCCCTAACGAGTCCTCCAGCCGAATTCTTGTCTGCCGCGTTCGAAATTTGCCGGCCGTTCAAAACGCATTACCTGATCGACCGGGAAGCAGGTCCGGTTCACTTCGCGAAGAATCATCGCTGGTCGGTGCGTCAGGCGCAAAAACGCTGCAGCTTTGAGCAGATCGACCTCGCGGAATATTTCGAGGTCTGGCTCGCGCTCCGTCGGCACACCGTGGCACGACACCAGGCGACCGGAATCCACAATTTCGCGCCTGCATATTTTCGCGCCCTGGCCGAGATGCCGGCGGTAACCGCCCTGGCCGCCCGGCACGAGGGAGAGATCGTCGCGATCATCCTCTGGGTTCGCCAGGGCGACATCGTCTATGCGCATCTCGAAGGCGGGTCGCCGGCCGCCTATCGCACCTATGCCACCTACGGCCTGATCGCGGCGGCTAACGAACACTTCGCCGATTGTCGCGTCATCCACCTCGGCGGTGCGGCTGGACTTGACGCAACCGCGGGCAAGGGACTCGCCCATTTCAAGCGCGGCTTTGCCAATCGCGAGGTGACGGCCTACTTTTGCGGCAGCTGTCTCGATGCTGCTCGTTATGCGACGCTGATCGGCGACCAGCCGCACGCCACCTTTTTTCCAGCCTACCGAAAACCATGACCGACGAGGAAATCACCGGCCCGCCCGCCCAACGACTGTACCATCCCCTCGTGGAAGCGGTTGAGAAGCTTCACGCCGAGCACGGCGACACTCATCGGGGGCTAGGTTTTCGGACGGAAGAGGGCTTCGAGGCCCGTTACCGGGTTTATCTTGAGGTCATCCGCGGGGCGGCGGCGCATGAAGAGTGTTCGCTACTCGATGTCGGCTGCGGAACCGCGCGCTTACTTGACCTGATCAAGTCGTTAGGCCGAAACGAAATTAGCTATCGCGGCGTCGACTTGTCCCCGAAGCTGATTGAGGCAGCGCGGATGAAACATCCCGGAGCCGACTTTATTTGCGGTGATCCTTTTGATCTCGAGGAAATTTGGTCGGCCCGGCCAGACTATGTGGTCTTTGGTCAGATCTTCACCTGTCGCCTCCAAATGAGCGTCGCAGAAATGACCGATTACATGCTGCGGATGCTCCGCCTCGCCTTCACTCACTGTCGCCGGGGAGTGGTCTTTACCGTCATGTCGGCTCACGTCGATTGGCAGCGCGAGGACCTCTTTCACGTTCCCTTTGATCAGATGGCGGACCTGATGCAGGCAAACCTCAGCCGTAACTACGTCTTCCGCGCCGATTACGGGCTCTATGAGTATGCGGTCTATGTTTACAAATGATCGCTTGTGGGGCGCCTTTGTTCGTTGGTCCGCCACCAATCAGCCAGCCGTGTTTCCCGGACCACGCGCCCTTGCGCCAGGAGATCCTGAGCCATTCGCGCCTCCGGGAACTGAGCTTCATACTCGGCTCGTAGCTGGCCGGCGCGAAAAAGCTCGATCCATCTTCGCCAGTGCCAGCCCGTATTGGGATGTAACTCGGGGTTTTTGGCAAAATACTCTGTGCCGCGCTCGATTTTCTCCTGGAAGGCCGCGTAACTGCGCATCGGGAGGTGGAGCATTTCGCAACACGAGCTGAGGGGCGGCTGTTCGTCTGTCCCACAAACACGATGGTCGCCCGGTGTAACTGTAAGTTTGCTCGCTGCGCTCACCATCACCTTGGGCGGCAGCCGGGAAAATATCCATGGCGAACTGAGCTCCGCGCCAGCACTCGAGATCCGCGCATCGGTTTCGACGATCTTAAGATTGAGATGGGTTAGATAATGCGTTTGCGCCGGAACCGACCCGACGCCAATCAGATTGAATCGCGCAACTGCAATCGCCTCGACACCCCGCGACCATTCCTGCGCGAGAATCTCCTTAAGATTGCGTGGTCCCGTAAGAAATTCATCCGGATCGAGAAAAGACACCCAGTCTGCCGCCGCTTCCGCGCGGATCGTAGCCAGAATTGCGTTACTGGGATCGAAACTAGCGAAATGGTGAGTCGGTAAGGGAACAATCTCAACCTGCCCTGTGCGGGTAAAGGGCTGCAACAAGGCGAGCGTTCCATCTGTAGATCCGTATTCGGCGACGAAGATCCGGTCCGCCCCAAGTCCGAGATGATAGGTGCAGAACTCCGTGGCCAGGTCAGCCACATTATACATTCCGGTGATGATTGCCCAGCGCATCGCCCTTCGCGGCCCGTGTCTCGATACTTTCAGCATATGATAGGCGCCGGAATATTCGATCCGCAAGCTACGGCCGTGTACCTACCCTTCCGCCAAGACTCCCAAAGTGATAACCCGCATGTAAAGATAAGCGTGTTCCTCCTTGGATTGTAGCTCTTAAATTTGTAGGCCTCGCAGGCCAAAGCCGACGGGTTGCGGGAAGGGCATTTCCATGGAGAGCGCGTTGTCGTGGTTCCTTTCGTTCTTCTGCCTGGCGGCGGTCGTTAACACTTGCCTGGCAGCGGGCAGGGAAGTCTAACCGTGAATTGTCGCGCTGGCGCGACTTGGCTTAACGGTGACGCTGTTTCTGATCGGCTGTGGCATTTTCCAAACGCGACGCTCAAAAAAGTCGGCGCAAGCCCCTCAGTGCAGGGCGTGGTGTTGTGGGTGATTGTCGGCGTGGTGACGCTGCTGTTGCTTCGCGCCGACATGATCGATTTGTGAGGATCGCTCAGCCACGCTTGCGCAGTTGCAGAAAAATTTGACCCTCGAAACGTGATTTCATCGGCTGGCCGGTTTCGTAATCCACAAAGACGATGCGATCAATCTCGAATCCCGTAGCGGCAGCCAGCCGCTTCAACTCGGGCGGGGAGAAGATGTGGACATACGAGACGGCGTCTGGCGCGTTTTTTGCCGGCAACGGAAAGTTCCATCGTTCGCCGCCCTCCCTCAGCAGATCGAGCAGCCAATTTCGCCGCGCCACCCGCCAGCCATAGGCACGCGCGTTTTCGCGGTTGTTGCAATCCAGAAAGAGAATTCCATTCGGACGCAATGCCCGATGAATATTGGCCAGCGCGCGCAATCTGGCTTCGGGCGTGGGGATGTGGCCGAGCACGTTCCAAAGGATCAGGGCGGCGTCGAACCGCGCTTCGCCCAACTGCGCCAGTGTCGCTTCGGACGTGATGTCGCCTTCGATGACTTGCTCGAAGTCGTTCGGCTCGACGCGGGAGAGCATCGCCGGGCTGCTATCCAGCAGCGTCACGCGGCTGATGCCGGCATCGTGCGCCAACCGTCGCGAGCGAACGCCGTCCGCTCCGCCTACATCCAGCAAAGACAGGCCAGGCCTCAGGCTCTCCGCAATCAATCGCTCAATGCCGGCCAGATAGGCCGTGCGGCTTTGCGAGATTTGGCGGTAGTCGGCTGAGAGTTGATCGTAATATTCGCTGGAACTGATGATGCGCACCGGTTACTTCGCCTGGTTGGATTGCCGCCTGTAATTCTCCGTCCCATCGCAACAGTCGCCGCGAATCGGCCTGAAGACAGCAATGCGTGTGAAATCTTCAATCACGACTGCCTCGTGCGGAACATTCGATGGAATCTCCACCAACTCGCTTGCTTGCAAGATCATCGCTTCGCCGCGGATCTTGAATTGCAACGTGCCGCTGATGCAGCAGCTGAACTGTTCGCTGTCGTGCTGATGCCGCGGCACAACGCAGCCTTCTTTCGAGGTCAGAAAGGCCATTGTCATCTTGTCGCCGGTGAAGAAGCGGCGCGAGATTAGAGGGGTGACGGGCTCTTCAGGAAATTCATTCAGTTTGTGATGCTTCATTTTTTTCTCCTGAAACCCATCCACGAAATTATTTCAACTTTGCGTCCTCGCCCGCGGAACTTGCGCCTCCGACGTACTCCATCCACACCAGACGCCCGTAGTCGTTTGTGAATGTTCGTCCCGGGCGATGACTGATGGGGGGAAACTTTCCAATCCATTTGGCGTAGTCTTTGTCGGGAATCAGCAGCCAGCCACTGGCCTGAGACCGGGCAGCAAAGCGTTCGAAGTATTTCCTGACCCGATGCTGACGCGAAACCAGCGCGTTGAAGTTCCAAGAGGGTTGGAGCGGGAGGAAAGGGAGATGGTCGGATCGCAGCACGGGGTTTCCGTTGGCATCATCGAAAGGAATCCACCCCAGCAGCTCAATTCCCAGCGTGTTGACCGGTTCCTCGGGCTTCACGCCAGCCTGCTCGAAAAGTTCCAGCACCTTTTTCGTTTCCTTTGGAACCAAGACCGAATCGATATGTCCCGCGCGGTCGAACAGTGGTATCGATCGTCGAGCAAAGTTCACGATCCCGTAATCAGAGGCGAGCGGCGCAAACAGCACGATCGCGAACAACGGAACCACCATCGCGCGCAGCAGTCGTTGCTCAGAGCCCGGTTCCCTTGAGCGCTTGAGCGCAACAAGCATGGTGCCCAGAGAACAACAGAGAACCGGCGTTAGATTGGCACATGATGTGATATGGCTGTGTCCCACAACATAGCTGTGCGCAGACCAGAGCGCAGCCCAAGCGCCCACACAGGCAGCCAATGTGGCAACAGGGATTCGGGCCGAACGCAAACAATGCGCCACACCGACCGCAAGAATCCAGAACGCAGCTAACGGAACCCATGCGCTCGGTCCAAGAGGTAAAGCACCGAACCCGCCAGTGAAAGCCAATGCTGCATCGAAAAACGCAACAGGATCAGGTAAATGCCCGAGTCCAATGACATACCAACCCGTGATCACAATGAGTGTGGTTACCAACAAAGCCCCCGGAATAAGGAGGCCCGCTATAGCGTTCGATAGGAAAGCAGGAATTCCCCGCTGAGTTGCAGCCCGAAATCCTCCAGAGGCATCGATGCGTAGCAACACCGCGACGGGGAGCCAAATAGCCGTACAGTAAGTAAGGCTCTCCGATGACCAAAGGCTTCCCAGCAGCCACACGACAGAACCGGTAAAAACAAGTCGACTCCGCTTTGAAGGAGATAGGGAGGTGATCCAGAGCACCATGGCAAGCAGCGCGTAGCACCAGAAGAAGCGAAAGGCGCCGACGCTGGGCCACATTTGAACCCCGGACAGAAGGTAAACTTTGCCGGGAACGAGAAAGACGGCAAAAGCTACGACGAGGAAGCAGAAGACACGGTGGGGAAGCCCCCCACCGGTTGAGCGCAGGACCGCGTAGAGTATGGATGCCGCCCCAAGCAGCAGCGCAGCATTGACGAGGTAGAGTGCCTGCCAGGTCGATGCAACTGGAAAAAAGGCAATGGTCAGAGTGCTGAGGAACCCATATTGCGCGTACGCGTCCCAGAGCAACCAACCACCCGAACGCACGAGTTGAGCAGGACCGACGAAGCAGCCCCAATGCGCGTAGGCACCCTCAGCCGTCAAGGGCAGCGGATTGGCGGCAAGGGCACCGAAAACCAAAATGGCGATGACGTCACCGCCACGGGAGACCCAAAGCCGTCGCGCCGAGACGGTGGAGACCCCCTTCTGAACGGGCCGCAGCGCGAACGCCGTCAACACCACACATCCAAGAAAAGCCAGCACGGTCCAGAACGAGCGCATGACGAGTGCGTCAAGCCGCATCCAGTAGAGGAGCTCGCCCGCCACAGTCCAAAGGAGAACCATAACCATCGCAGCCGGGAGCATCTGAATCCACGTCGAGAGAGCCCGGGGTGAGGCGGAACCAAATGGGTTGCGCACAGGCCTTCCCGACGCAAACCACAGCACCAGGCCTTGCACGAGAGCGGCTATCAGTGCGAGCATCTGAAACCTGAGAAACACGAAGACGCAGCCCGCGACGAGCAACCCTGCTCCAAGCACAAATTGCATAACACGGGCAAAACCGACCTGACCTGCCGCGCGGCGGGAAAGGAACACAAATCCGATCACCGCCATCGGAAAGGCCGTGCCCAGAAGCACATAGAAGAGCAGCTCGACGCTCTCGCGATCCAAGCCAGTCCAGGCCAGCGCGAAGGCCGGTACGAGTAACGCGAGACCACCGACCCAGAGGGTGTTGTCCAGTGATGGCGCCAGGAGCCCCCATCGTTCAGATACTTTTCCAGGCATCGAATATCCTTTCCGGCGCTATGACGTGACCGCCAAAACCCCTGACAGAGACCGGGTAGAATTAGCTTCGATTCGCACGCGGCGCCATCGCTAACTCCAGCGAACCGCGTCTGATAGGGGAAGGGCGCATGCGCAGTTGCCCTCTCAAAAATGTTATCGGGCTGCTCACGTATCCAACGATCGCGACAAGCGAGCGGAGACGCAGTAGATGCAAATTTGCAGACTATTTATGACAGCGCTAATGCTGCCGATTCGACTGTCTGACAGACGCACCGTCTGATTGAAACGATGACCTGCGAAGAGCTTCTGCCTGACAAACGGGACAAATCGCGGGCGCGAGGCCGAAAAGTGTTCGGACAAATTCGGACACCCGGACTGCGTATGTCTGAGGGAATATGTCAACCTGCCAAAAAATGGGCTGTTTGTCCTCTAAGGTGCATGATAGCGCAGAATTATGCCAAGATCACGCGGACCTCGCGCAGTGTCCAAATCGGGTTGGTGGCTCGGAGAGACTCTTCGAGCAGCCAAGGCTGTGGCTCGCTCCACTGCCCACTGGCGACCAGCCACTGTGCCGGATCCGCGGCAGCTAGTAACCGATCGTCGCCACGCTCGCGGCCGGGACCTGCTGGCGCACCTCGGTATCGGACATCTTCCAGATGTCCCACCCACGACGGCAGCATCCCTTTCATCCGCTCCCCGCAAGGCTGCTCCCGTTTTAGAGCGACGACGAGATTGATGCCATCTTTCTGACGATTTTCTCGACGACTGGCTGATTAAGCGGATCGTATTAGAGGTAAAAGTATGAGTCGTATCCCGATCAATGAAATTGTTGGAGTCTCTGTTCTTGACCTTATTCGCCAAGCTGGAGGGCGCATAGAGAACATCAACTTCGGGAATGGGACCCCGCTTCTTGAAGCGGCAGTGATGCAAGACGTCTTTTACATACCGAGCGCGCTAGCTGCGGGCCAGAGCGTGCAAATCGTTGGCAATCGCTACATGCCGCTGGAAGCGGTATTGGACGATTTTGCTCCGGGATTCGTCCGTCGAGAACTACGAAAGAACGGTCTAACAGAACTGCCGGATTGCGAAGACACGATCAATGGCGCGGTATGCATTTTGGGCAATGTCTTCTCGCGTAACTTCTGTCATTGGCATGAAGAAATGATGAAAGTCATCGTCCTTGAGAGGATCGGCTATGAGTGTAATTACGTCATTGCGCAGTTACCCGCATTCGCGAAAGAACTGCTCGACTTGAGTGGTATCGCGCCGGAGCGAATTTTGGAGGTTCGACGGCCGACTTGTTTTCGGGCCGCACTCTTTACCACTCCCGTCAGCTATCGCAACGTTACGGAGTATCCGGACGTGCTGCTTGCGCTGCGAGAGAGACTGCTTTCAGCTGATCGCGGTGGAAAGCCGGAGTTCGGCCCGCGTTTGTGGCTTGACCGCGGCAAGCAAACCCGCCTCGGTCGCAAGCTAATCAATGAAGAAGAGGTCTGCCAACTTCTGCACCGTTACAGTTTCGAGCGCGTTGACATGGGTTCCCTCTCAGTGTTGAGCCAAATTGCTATTGCTCGGAATGCTCGAGTCATTAGCGGGCTGCACGGTGCTCAATTTGTCCACAGCCAGCTAATGAATCCGCGCTCATGGGTGATCGAATGTTTCTCGCCTATGTATCTAAATCCGACCTATACCGGGATTTACCGGGTGTTGCAGCATTCTTACGCCCAAATTACGAGCGCGAATACTCCGCTATTCCCTTATCCGCACGGAAGCGATGTGCTAGTCGATTGTCAGCAGCTTGATCTTGCCCTGCGTGCGGCCACGGAGATTTAATGCTGGCCTTACCGCAAAACTGAGGAGTGACCGGAGAACAAAAAAAGATGTCAGACTGTGACTCCCACTCATCTGCGGGACAGCGCCTTCTCCAGTTGCATCAGCAATTCGTTTTGTCTTTCTCAGCAACGGCTAACCGGGTACCTGGTCAAGGGTCGACGCGGCGGTGGGTCAGAGTGGTGTTGCCTGATTCCAAACTTCCATAACCGCGCCAGGACTCCACTCCAGTCTTGCTACCTTGTCCCGATCAATTTTGAATCCCAACGGCACTGAATTATCCTAACTTGCCGTCCGCCCAATCAGGGCAAGCCCCGAGTCTGCCATTCGGCGTTAAAAGAGAAAGCTGATGACTTCCTGCGCACACGGCGCGCGAAGTTGATCATCCGACCTCGAGGCGCCGACGAAAACCAATCGTCACGCCTGAAAGCGTACAGATGATCTGCGAGCTGGCAGCACACGGAGAGACCGCCGGGATTGGTTTGATCTCTTGCTCGGCTGCGAAGCGATCCGATGCCAGTTTGCACGAACAGATCGGTTCGGCTCGCGATGAATGTGCGCAAGTAGGCACAACACATGGCTTCGGGGCACGAGCTCAGTTGGGCCTCCAGGGAAAGCATGCGCGCCGCGGGCGAAGATTCGCGGTGAGCACCCGACCGACCGGCCTGCGATGGGATGGGGCCCTGCGCCCGCGGAAAACAGCGTCATTCGCACGCTCGATGAGCAGAGCATAGGGGCCATTGTTGGCGGGAGCGCAGATCGCAATTGATGTCCCTTCGTAAAAAAAGCGAGGCATACGTCGTCAGCGGTTGGCATCGGTTGACCACCTCTGGACTCAGGGCTACGCTTGTTGCTTTGCAAACACAGTCGATTTCGCAAGGAACCATACCGGATTCGCTCGATATTACTTCTATCGCTGTTTCGCCGACTAACGGCTTTGCGGCAGAGGTACAAACCGCATTCGAGAGAGCGCTTGCGGATGAAGGCAAGGTCGCGCCAGCCGTGCTCAGTTTGCGCGGGATGTCAGGCAAAAAATATCGGCGGTTCATCAACAATCTGATGGAAGCCATGCCCGACCCGCGATATCTCGAAGTCGGGGTATGGCAAGGCTCCACGCTCTGTTCCGCCATATATGAAAACGAGATTACGGCAACGTGCGTCGATAACTGGTCGGAATTTGACGGACCGTTCGACAAATTCCTAAGCAACCTCGCAAAATTTAAGGGCAAATCTCGGGTAACGTTTATCGAAAAGGACTACCGCGACGTCGATTTTCGACATCTGGGATTGTTCAACGTTTTCTTGTTCGACGGACCGCATGCCTACGTGGATCAATTCGATGCGGTAATGATGGCCGATCCTGCGCTGGAGCCTTGCTTTGTGTTGATCGTTGACGATTGGAATTGGGAAGAGGTACGACGCGGGACGATGGACGCGATCCGTAAACGCGAGTACCGCATCGATTACATGATCGAAGTGCGCACCTCTCGCGACAATACCCAGCCTAATCTACGCGGCGAAAACAGCGATTGGCACAATGGCTACTTCATAGCCGCACTTAGAAAGGCCGGGGCTTACTAAATAGAATAATAGGGGTCAGGCGTCATTGTTGCCTGACTCCATACTCATCCCGGAGATGATCGCCCAGCGCATCGGATTCGCATCAAGCGGCCCCGAGATCCGCCTTACGCGAGCAGGTCTTTAACAAGCGCTTTTTCTTCCTTCAACTCCGCGACCGAGGCATCGATCTTGGAACGGCTGAACTCGTTCACCGGAACGTCCTGCACGATCTTCCATTTCCCGCCCTCCGAGCGGATGGGGAAGGAGCTGATGAGGTCTTTCTCCACGCCATAACTGCCGTCGGAACAAACCGCCACGCTGTGCCAGTCGCCGCTTTTTGTTTCCGTCGTTAGGCTGCGCACGGTGTCCACGACCGCGTTGGCCGCCGAGGCCGCGGAAGAAGATCCGCGCGCTTTGATGATTGCCGCGCCGCGTTGTTGCACCGCGGGGATGAAAGTCTCCTTCAGCCATTTCTCGTCGTTGATCACCTTGTCGGCATTCTGGCCGTCGATCTTCGCGTTGTAGAAATCCGGATACTGGGTGGCGGAATGGTTGCCCCAGATGGTCATGTTACTGACCGCGGTGATGTCGACACCTGCTTTCTGCGCGAGTTGCGCCTTGCCGCGATTCTCGTCGAGGCGGGTCATGGCAAACCAGCGCTCGCGCGGGATCGACTTCGCGTTGTTCATCGCGATCAGGCAATTGGTGTTGCAGGGATTTCCCACCACCAGGACGCGGACATCGGACGCGGCATTTTTTTCGATCGCCTTGCCTTGGCCGATGAAAATTTTGCCGTTGATGCCTAACAAGTCGCCTCGTTCCATCCCGGCCTTCCGCGGCACGCTGCCGACGAGGAGAGCCCAGTTCACGTCGCGGAAACCTTCGTCGAGGTCGGCTGTCGGCGAGATGCCCTTGAGGAGTGGAAAAGCGCAATCATGCAATTCCATGACCACACCTTCGAGCGCGCCGAGCGCTGGCGGGATCTCGATGAGAGAGAGATGCACCGGCTGGTCCGGGCCGAACATGGAGCCGGAGGCGATGCGGAAAAGGAGCGAGTAGCCAATCTGTCCAGCGGCGCCGGTGACGGCGACTTTGATCGGTGAATTCATGCTCATCTTCTAGCCGTGGATGCGCGGGTTGTCATCCCTGCGGCGGCACGCGGGTCGCGCTTCGCAGAGCGAAGCGTCTACAACGGCTTGCTTCGCCCCGTCTTCGCTAAAAGGTGGCGCACCAGCCGCAACTGCTTTTGCAGGGCATGTCCCCGGCCCAGTTTGGCAACCGTGGTATGCAGCCGCCGAGTCCAGTTGGAACCAGCGGCCGTGCCGGGAACGTTAAAGCGCTCTTTCCGGCCGAGGAGGTCGGTGATCATGACAAGCGCAATCCAGGATTCGCTTCGGAAAAGCGCCTCGAAAATTGCCGGATAAAATTCGTGCAGGTAGTCGGTCGACTCCTGCGGGGGCACGATTCCGGCAAACTCCGCCATTTTCGAGAGATCGTGCCGGGCCTGTTCGGGAGCGTCTGACTTCTTCTCAAAGGCCGCTTCCCAGAGGGCGCGGACCGGTTTGTGATCGTGGGTCGCGAAAGTGGCCACCGATCTGCGTTCGTACGCGCTGCCCGGAATGGTGCGATTATCTCCGGGCGAGTTTTCCCATTGCGGGATTTTGAACCCGGCGATGCCTAACGACCACAAACTCGGCCGCATGTAATCCGGCACCGTCCCGAGATCCTCGCCGATGACCCGGGTCGCGCCCGCTTCTTCGATCACCACCCGCAGATATTCTTCCCCTTCGCGGCGGTTGGCTTCGCCATTTTCCCAGCTCTGGTCGTCGCGCGGCGCGAAATGCGGCTCCCGGCCGCCGGTCAGCGCGCGCATCTCGTCCCAGGATAAAGGGAGAAATTCCTCGTTCCGCCGCGGCCGCCAGGGAAAGGCATAGATGCGATAAAATCCGAGGACGTGATCGATCCGGAAGAGGTGAAAAATTTCCCGCACCCCGTGCACGCGCTGCCGCCACCAATCGAAACCGTGCGTCCGCATCACCTCCCAGCGATAGAGCGGAATGCCCCAGTTCTGGCCCCATTTCTGAGTAAACTCGTCGTCCTTGAAGTAGGGCTCGGGCGGCGCGCCCCCCGACCAGTCGAGCGCGAAACGCTCCGGATGAGCGAAGACGTCGGCGCTATAATAACTGATCCCAAACGGGATGTCGCCCATCAGCGTCACGCCCTGCGCCTGGGCGTAGGCTTTGACCTCGCGCCATTGCTGCAGTGCGATCCACTGCACGTAGCTGTGAAATTCCCGGCGCTCCTCGAGCGCAGCGCGTTCCTCCTCGCCTAACGACTCGAACCAGCGGCGGGCGGCGTCGATCTCGGAATGTTCCGGTCCCCAGGTGTCCCAGGTCTCGCGCTCGGCGTTGAGCTCCATCAGGACGCGAAACAAAGTGTAATCCGCCAGCCAGTGCTGTTCTCTTTCGCAGAAGGCGGCAAAGTCCGGATTGGTTGCCGGCCGACGGCGGAATGCGGCGAAGGCGCGCTCGAGCAGTTTTCGTTTCAGCGGTTTGACGATCTCATACTTCACGCTGCCGCGGCGGAGCGCGCTGAGATCGACCGCCGCGGTCACTTCGGCGAAGGCTTCTTCCGATAAATCCTCCGGGCTGCCGGGAGCGAGATGGAGCGTGGTCGGTTCGATCGCGCGCGCGCTGATCGCGTTGTAGGGGCTGTTATCGCCACCGGTTTCGTTGATCGGAAGGAGCTGGACGAGTCGGAAACCGATCTTGTGCGACCAGTCGACAAACTGGCGCAGCGCCGCGATATCGCCGACCCCGAGATCGTCCTCCGTGCGGAGGGCAAAGAGCGGGGCGAGGACGCCGGCCATCTTTTCGTTCGGCGAAAGGTTCATGCTTCCGGCACCGGGCACTTTCCGAGGTTTTTGCCGCGCAGGCTAGCGCCCTCGCCGGACGTTCCAGTCCTCGACCAGCGTGGTCGGGATTTCTTTCAAGAAACGCGAGGGACGCTGGAACATGTCGCCGTAACCGGCATTCAGCCGCATGTGCGGGTAGGTGAGGTAAAGCTCGTCACGCGCCCGGGTGACGGCGACGTAAAAGAGCCGGCGTTCCTCCTCAATCGCCTCGCGGGTGTCGAGTGAGCGCGTGCTCGGGAACATCCCGTCGGTCAGCCAAATGACAAAGACGGCGTAGAACTCGAGTCCCTTGGCCTGGTGCACGGTGGAGAGATTCACCGCCTCGGTGTCGCCCGTCTGGTTGGCCGCGGGCTCCGCGTCGACGTTGCTGACGAGCGCGAGCTGGGAAAGAAATTCATGGATGTCCTTAAATTGGCGCGCAAAGCCCGCCAACTGGGTGAGGTCTTCCTTGCGCAGCTCGTAATTGGCAAAATTGGCCTTGGCGTAGTCGTCGTAGATCGCTTCCACGATCGACATGATCATCTCGGTCGGCTGCTTCGGGACGCCGTTAGGCGCAATTTCGTCCAACGTGTCGGCCAGTTGCTGCCAGGATTTCTTGGCCCGGGCGGGGACCGACAGCGGCAGCAGTCGCTCGCCAAAGTTGTAGCCGGGGACGCTGTCCCCGGTGGGTGAGGTGGTGCCTGCACTGCTGCCGGGGACAGCGTCCCCGGCTACAACGGTGCCTAACGAACGCTCCCAGCCTTGCCAAAGGTTTTCCGCACTCTTGCCCCCGATCCCGGGGAGGAGGCGGACCATGCGCTTGAAAGCTACCTCATCGCGCGGATTGGCAACGAAGCGGATAAAAGCAGCGACATCCTTGATATGAGCCTGCTCAAAAAACCGGACGCCGCTCGTGATTTGATAGGGAATGCCGCGGCGGGAAAGTTCGAGCTGCAACTCGACCGCGTGATAATGCGAGCGGTAGAGAACCGCGATTTCGTTCAGCTCAATTCCCTCGTCGCGCAGCTCGAGGATGCGCTGGGCAATGAAAAGCGCCTGCTCGCCGCCATCGTTCAGGGCGACCATGGCGGGTCTGGCTTGTTTCGTTAGGCGAGTGGAGCTGAGTTGTTTCCGAAACTGCTGAGTGTTGGCGGCGATGGCGGCGTTCGCGACCTGCAATATCTCGGGCACGCTCCGGTAGTTCAGCTCGATTTTGAAAACCTGCGCCTTCGGGTAGCGCCGAGGAAAGGCGAGAATGTTTTGAAAATTCGCTCCCCGCCAGGAATAGATCGACTGCGCGTCGTCGCCCACGACCATGACGTTCTGGTGTTCAGCCGCGAGCAGGTCGATCAAATCGGCCTGGATCTTGTTCGTGTCCTGGTATTCGTCGACGAGGATGAATTGAAACTGGCGCCGGTAAAAAGCGGCGATCTCCTCGTGCTCCTTCAGCATCCGGAGCGTCTTTTCCAGGAGGTCGTCGAAGTCGAGCGAGTTGGTCGATTTCTTCCGCTTCTCGTAGCGCGCATGGACGTCCTTGATCTGCTCGAGTAAGGGCAGGAAATAGGGAAATTTTTCCGCGAGCAACTCCTCGATCGGCCGCTCGGTGTTGACCACGAAACTAAAAATGTCGGCCAGCACATCGCCTTTCGGGAAGCGAATCTCCTTCGGGTCGATCCCGCTGCTCGCGACCACGGAGTTGAGCAGATCTTTCTGGTCCTCGCGGTCCATAATGGTGAATCCGCTGGTGTAACCAAGCGCGCTGCCGTGGCGCCGCAGCATCCGGTTACCGATGGAATGGAAGGTCCCGCCCCAAAGCCCGCTCGCGTCCATCGGGAGGAGGTTGGCCACCCGGTCGAGCATCTGGCGCGCGGCTTTGTTGGTGAAGGTGAGGAGGAGGATGTTGCGCGGGTCGACGCCGTTTTCGAGCAGGTAAGCGACGCGGTAGGTCAGGGTGCGCGTCTTGCCCGAACCGGCGCCGGCGATGACGAGGAGCGGCCCGGGCGGCGCGGTGACGGCGGCGTGCTGCTGCTCGTTCAGCTCGGCTGCGTAATCGATGCTGATCGAAGCCGCAGAGGGGGCGCGCTGGAGCGTATATTCGCGGGACATTGGGCGATTACGCTGCTGCGGCGGTCCCGCGTCTTCAACGAAAAGTTTCGTCGGTGCAGCGGCGGCCGTGTCGGCCGCAGGAGTCTTGCGCACGGCTGTGGAATTCTTGACGAAACAAACATCCCCGATCCCGGGAGTGGCGGGCGACACGCCCGCCGCTACACCACGGAGAGACGATCAAATCCGGGCCGCTGGCCGACCGTGGCAAGGTTACTGCTTATGAGGGTTATAGAAATTATAAGTCCGCCTGCCACACCCTCTATCTATGAAAATCCTCAACCGCGATCGCGCCGATTTCCTCGTCATCGATGACGATCCTTCGATTACCCGATTTCTCGCCGCCTACCTAAAACAAAAAGGCCACACCTGCGCCACGTTGACGGAGGGGTTTCAGACCGCGACCTGGCTGGAGATTCACGACTGCGAAGTGGTGGTGGTCGATCTCAACATGCCGAAGGTCGATGGCATTTCGCTCATCAACTACATCCGCGAAATTCAGCCTGGCCTGCCGATCATTGTCTTTACCGGGGTCGGCTACGAAGAGGAGAAAATGCACGCCGCCCTGCGCGCCGGAGCGAACGGCTACGTCAGCAAGAATCTGCCGGTCGAACAACTTTACTGTGTGCTTGCCCGCGTCCTCGCGACCTGCCGGCAACGCGCCCGGCGCGAGTCTCTCCTCGCCACGCGGCCAGCCCTGCTCGGCGCCGCCTAACGAGGCCGGGCGTCGCGCAATAACTCGCGCAGCCCCTCGGGCGAAACTGTCTCCGCGCCGCTCGCGCTCGCCGTTTCCTGCTCGAGATAATCTCCCGTCGCCACGATCAGCCGGTAACGCTCGGCATATTTGCTCGCCAGCCGTTCGATGATGGAGTCGGCCGTTTGCCCAACGCGCGAATAAAAGACCTGGATCTCGCCCGGGTGCGCCTCGTGCGAGACCGCGGTGCCCCGGCCGTCGAACACGACCACGACGCGAATCCCGGTCCAATCCTGAAAATCGCGGAGCTGCCGGGTCAGGGCATCGCGCGCGAGCGAGGTACGGCGATCATGCAAGGCGCGCAGTTCCGGCCAGGCAAAAATAATGCTGTGACCGTCGACCAGAAGATATTGCGGCCGCACCGCGGACGATAGAACGGCGGGGGCGTCGAAAGCAACCCGGGGTGGCCGGGGGAACCCAGGGCGGGGTTAGGAGTCGGCAGCGGGAGCGGCTTTTTTGGCGCGCGACTTTGCCGCCGGCCGACGCGGAGCCTTGGCTGCCACCCGTTTCCGTTCGACGTACGCTTTCCGCCGCTTGCGCTTCACTTTGACTCGGTGTTGTTGGCCCATGAGGCAGTTGCTATAAGGCGGAAGCGGCAGTGACGCAATTTCGAATCGTGCACCGGACGCACCGCGGAGAGACGCAGGATTTTTTTATCGGTCAGTTAAAAATCCACCAAATGGATATTGCAATGGACCCGCTCAAACGACTAAAACGTCTGGCCTCGCCTCTGTGCCCAGTATCGCCTTACCTCAGCCACTCGCCGCCATGCCCAAGATCTTGATCGGGATTTCGATTCTCCTGATGACGTTGTCCCTCGTTTTCGGATTCTTGAATACGAACAAAGTAAAGGGCTTACGGAACGAACTGGTGACGACGATCTCGGCCCGCGACCTGTCGGAACGAGCACGGGGCGCGAGCGAAAAGAAATTGAAGGCTAAAGAGGTGGCCCTCGCCGCCGAGCAAAGCAAGGCGACCGCGGCAGAAGCCAAAGCGACCACCGCCGAGGCAGACCTGAGTAAGGCGCAGAATGAAAAAGCCGAGCTCGAGTCCAAACTCCAAGCCAGCGAAGGCCAGATCGCGGAATTGCAGAAAAGGGTCGCCGACGCCACCGTGGCTGGGGGGCCGGGGTCGCCGGAGGGCGTTTCCCCTAACGAGATGAAGGCGATGCTGGACGACGCCAAGCAGCAACTCGAAGCGGCTGAGCAGGAGAAAGGCGTCCTGGCCGACAAAGTGAAAATGGCCCAGGACAAGGTGGCGGAGATGGAGCAGGACAAAAAGCGGCGCGACTCTGGGGTAAACCAGCCCGGCGTCCACGGCATCGTCCTGGCAGTCAACCAAGCCTACAATTTCGTCGTCCTCGACATGGGCGATCGGCAAGGGGTGGTCCCGAATTCCGAGATGCTCGTCATGCGTCAGGGAGCGCTGATCGCAAAGATCCGCATCTCCTCAGTTGAACCGACCACCTCGATAGGCGATATCTTGAGCAACACCCTGGCGCGCGGCGTCCAGGTGCAGCCCGGAGATACCGTCGTATATGCTGGAAATACCCGTTCGTAGACTTCTCAATCTTTGCCTCACCCTCTCCTTTGCCGGAGTGGCCCTGACTCTTTTCTCATCGTGTGCGACGAACAAGCCGCGCACCGCACTGATTAACGATCCCGACGCGCAAAAGGAATCTTCTATTCCCTGGAACAAGCCAGCCAAGTGGGAAAGCGGCGCCAACGTCCCGGGCGGCTTTGGCGGTGGGGGCGGAGGCGGTGGCACATTTGGTGGCGGCGGGATCGACAACTAAGTCGGTGCCCCGCGCTCAGATCCAAAAGCCGGCTGGGATGATGGCGTCTTTCGGCACGACCACGATTCCGTCGCGGATGTAATAATTTCCCGCGTCGAGGTTCGACTCTTTGCCTTCCGGCGTGATGACGACGCCGTCGCCGATGCGCGCATTTTTATCGATGATCGCGCGATCGATCACGCAATTGCGCCCGATCCCGATCGGTGGGACATCGGCCGGCTGTTCCGGAGCCGCGCCCTCAAAATGGTCGCCGCCCATGATGACGCTGTTGCGGATTGTCGCCCCGCTCCGAATGATGCTGCGCACCCCGATCACGCTCCGCTCGATGTGGGCATCGGAAATAATGCAGCCATCGGAGATGATCGCCTGGCGCAGGGTGGCGCCGTTGATTTTGCTCCCTGGCAGAAAACGCGGGTGCGTATAAATCGGCGCTGTCGCTTCGAAGAAGCTGTATTGCGGCTTCAGGTTCGTCAGATCGAGGTTCGCCTCGTAGAAAGCGCGGATCGTTCCGATGTCTTCCCAGTAGCCCTTGAAAATGTAGGAATCGACATGGCGCTCGCCGATAGCCTTGGGGATGACGTGCTTCCCAAAGTCGTCCAGATCGCTGTCGAGGCAGTCCACCAGCACCTGCCGGTTGAAAACGTAGATGCCCATCGAAGCTTCGAAAAGCTCCTCCTCGGCGTTGCTCCCGATCGATTCCAGAAGCTGACGATCGAGTTTCAGCTCATCCAGGAGCGCGTCCTCTTTCGGCTTCTCCTCGAAGCGCGTGATCCGGTGGTCGGGCCGGCTCAACATGATCCCAAAATCCGAGGCCGCGGCCCGCTGCACTGGCGTGGTCGCGAGGGTGATCTCGGCTCCGGAACGAATGTGTTGATGGAGCAGCGTCCGGAAGTCCATCCGGTAGAGCTGGTCCCCGCTCAGGATGAGGAAATAATCGTAGGGCTGCTCGAGAAAATAACGCAGATTCTGGCGGACGGCGTCGGCCGTGCCCTGATACCACTGCGCCCCTTCCGGCGTCTGCTGGGCGGCGAGGATGTCGACAAAGCTGCGCGAGAAATTATCGAACTTGTAGCTCGCCTGGATGTGGCGATGCAGCGACATGCTGTTGAACTGCGTCAGGACGTAGATCGAACGAAGCCCCGAATTCAGGCAATTGCTGATCGGGATGTCGACCAGGCGATATTTTCCGCCTAACGGCACGGCCGGCTTGGAGCGGTCCTTGGTCAGCGGAAACAAACGAGTGCCGGCGCCGCCACCCATGATGATGGAGAGGGTGCGTTGCGTAGTACCGGGTGGCAGAGCGGGCGATTGAGGCATGCGAAGAGAGCACTTTAAACCCATCCCCACGGCGGATTCACCATTTTTGTTGCAGCGCCGCGCTCGCCGCGGCTTCCTTGCGTCGAGGGGGCGTCGGTGTCACGCTTCCGCCCTAACTTATGTGTGGCATCGTCGGATATGTCGGTCGAGCGGAGGCGGGACCCATTTTACTGGATGGCCTGCGCCGGCTGGAATACCGCGGCTACGACTCCGCGGGGGTGGCGATCGTCGATGGCGACCACATCGAAATCCGCAAATGCGCAGGACGCATCGCCGGGCTCTCGAAGCTCATGGCGGAAGATCCCGCCGCCGGCACCTACGGGATCAGCCACACCCGCTGGGCGACCCACGGCAAACCGACCGATCAAAACGCGCATCCGCATTTCGATGAGAGCGGCAAGCTCGCCCTCGTCCACAACGGCGTGATCGAAAATTACGCGCAAATTCGCGAGACCCTGCTGCAAGAACACGAGCATCATTTCAAATCTGAGACCGATACCGAAGTGCTGGCTCACTTGGTCGGCCAAATTTATCAAGACTCCGCGGTCGGCGTGACCGAT
>JBKJNW010000224.1:0-4265 GCA_046593335.1 Chthoniobacterales bacterium
ACGTTGCTGAAAGCCCGCATCCGACTTTGTTGGTCCGTTGGTCCGGATTCTCTTCATCACCTTTAGCGCCTTCCTCGGATGCACCCTCGTCGTGCAGGCGGAAGATCCTTTGCAAAAAGCGAGCGAAGAATTCTTTCCGCTCGCCCTCGACGGCACGATCACCCTCGATCACAGCGATGGGGCGATCCACATTTATGGCTGGTATGAGCCGCGGGTGCGACTGCGGGCAGTGCGCAAAGCCTACACCGCGGACCGGCTGGACCAGATTCGCGTCGAGACGAAAAGTGCGCCCGACTCGCTCGCGCTGCGGACGGTGATCCCCGCCGCGAGCGGCCTCTTCGCCGATCGTTCCGGGACAATCGATTACACCCTTAGCGTCCCCGAGCCGGCGCGACTCAAGCTAAAATTAAGCAACGGCGAAATCTCCCTCGAGGGATTGCGCGGAGCGAAGGTCGACCTCGAGCTAAAGAACGGCCGGGTCTTTGTCCGCAACTGTTTCGCCGAGGTGCGGGCGCGGATGCGCGACGGGGTGCTCGAGGGGCTTTTCGAGTGGTGGGAAAATCTGCCGGCCACTTTCGATTACGCTCTTGAACGCGGAAGAATCAAGGTGCGGCTTCCGCTTGCCACTCCTTTCCGGGTCGAGGCCCGGACCGGTCAGGGCCGAATCCACCACCAATTTCCCTTCCCGCCCGCGCAGGCGGCTGGGTCGGGAGAAATCCTGGAGTCGGCGACCGCCCCGGATCCGCTCCTCTCGTTAGGCCTGCGCACCGGGAGTGGCAACATCAGCCTCGAAGCTATTCGTTAGGCCTCGAGTCAGGGCGGAGGAGTTAATTCCTCGAGCGACTTGCGATCTTCTTCCGCCTTCGCCAGCAGCCCGAGTTTGCGATAACACTCCTCGCGCTTGGCCAGGGCTGTGGCGGTTTGATTGATCGCGAGCGCGCGCGAAAGCGAATCGACCGCGGCCAGGTAATCGCCTTTTTCCATTTCCAGCTCGCCGCGGTACTGCCAGGCGGTGGAGAAATTCGGGTCCAGCTCCGTCGCCTGCTGGATCCGGGCATAGGCTTCCGGGGCCCGCTTTAGTTTGACCAGGGCGTAGCTCGCTTCCGCCGCCGCCCCGGCGGATTTGGGATCGGCCGCGAGCGCTGCTTCGGCATCGGCCAGGGCCAGTTTGGGCTGGCCGATCTCGTTCGTCTGCCAGGCGCGATTGGTCAGGAGATCGCCATTTTCCGGTTCCAGCCCGACCTCGGCGTCGAGCCGCCGGATGGTTTGCAGAGAATCTGGCGAAAGCGCGTCGAGCTGGAGGGAGCTGGGCACGATGGCCGGGCCGGGCGCGCGCCCGAGCATTTCTTCGGCGAGAGCGCGGAGCAATTGCGGGCGGACCGCGCCGGGCTGGAGTTGTGCCGCGCGGGTGGCATCATCGAGCGCGAGCGCGGGATCGTCCGCGCGCAGAAAAAGAAGCGCGCGATCGCCGAGGAGCAGGTTGTCGTCAGGCCGGGCGGCCAGGTCGCGGTCGAGATCGCGCACCTCAGCCAGAAATTTGCCCAGGCGCTCGTGCCGCGTGCGTGCTTGCCTAACGAGCGGGTCGTCAGGCGCGAGTTCGGCGGCGCGCTGGACGTCGGCCAGCGAGGCCTCCCAGCTGTGCAGGTGACGATAACAGACGGCGCGATTGAGCAAGGCCGGGGCGGTTTCGTGCTCTTTCATCCCGCGGGTCCAGGCCGCGGCTGCTTCCGCCCAGCGGCCATTGGCCTGCTCCAGCCGCGCAATCTTGATGAAGACGCGCGGGCGTCGATCCCTTTCTGCGACCGATTTCTGCCAGGCCGCGAGCGCTTCCGCTGGCTGCTGCTCGGCCAGGGCAAGGTCGCCGCGATACTCATCGTACTTGGCCGAAGGCTTTCTCACCGCGCCGCGCCAGGCGGCGAGTGTTTGCCGGAGGCCGGTCAGGTCGCGCAGGCCAAACTGCGCTTGGGCCAGTCGCGCCCACGCTCCGTTGTCGTTAGGCGCAAAGCGCAAGACCTGGCGGGCGAGAGGAATCGCCCGGTCGAAGGCGCGCTCATGCAGCGCAGCGCGCACTTCCTGGCGCGGGGTCTTTTCTTCCGGAGAGATGTTCCGCCGGCAGGCGGTTGGACCGAGCACGAGCAGGAGCACGAGCACGAGCACGCGGTGAGACCGATGGGAAAATTTCATTGGCGCGGGCGAGGAATGACGGAAGATACGAGAGCGCCTCCGCTGCAACCCGCAAACCATTATGCCATCCTTCGACATTGTATCTGAGATCGACAAACAGGAGATCGACAACGCGCTCAACCAGGCGCGCAAGGAACTCGCCACCCGCTTCGATTTCAAGGGGACCGTGGCCGAGATCGAGTACGAAAAAGAGGCGATCACGCTGACCGCGGAAGACGCCAACCGGCTGCGCGGTTTGCGCGAGATCGTGATCAACAAGCTCTCCAAGCGCGGAATCGACCTGCGCAATCTCGACCAGAAAGAGCCGGCCGTTTCCTCGATCGGCCACGCCCGGCAGGAACTAAAAATTCAGCAGGGCCTGGAGGGCGACAAGGCGAAGGAAATTATCCTCGCGATCAAAGGGCAGGGGTTCAAAACCCAGAACCAACTCCAGGATCGGCAGATCCGGGTCACGGGAAAAAAACGCGACGAATTGCAGGAAGTGATCGCCTTTGTGAAGAGCAAGGATTTCGGGGTCGCGACCTATTTCAAAAACTTCCGCGACTAACCCGATGGCGCGATCTTCGTTTTCCCCATGCGCCGGTCGTTAGGCTTTCTTTTTCTCGGGCTGATTCTCGGCGGCCTCGTCGGCTACTGGTTGCATGGTCCGGCGGAAAAGAGCGCGAGCAACGAAGGAGTCGCGCACTTGTCGCGCGCGGGGAACCTGGCGGGCGGGGCGAGAAGCCGCTCCGCCGAAAAGCAGCGGGCAGAAGACCAGGAAATCCTGCTCGGCGACATTACCAGCGTCCCGTTTCAGGAGGTCTACGAAATCCTCTCGCGCCAGGGTTCGGAAGAGGTCGCCCGGCTCGCGCAGCAGCTCGACGGATTGCCGCCGAGCGCGCAAAACTCGGCCAGGATCAAAATATTCTTCAAGGCCTGGGCGCAACTCGACCCGACCGCTGCCTTCGCAAAAGCGACCACCTTGCACACGCCGGAAACGCGCGGCACTGCGATCGACGCGATCATCGCCGGCGCCGACGCCGCGGCGGCGGGAGAACTCGCCGGCTCGATTTCGAAACTGCCTGACCAAGCCCTCTCTGCGTCGGCCAAAGCCAACTACTTCAGCCAAGCGGTGGTGAAATGGAGTGAGGTCGATCCGGCGGCCGCGGCCCGGCTCCTCGGCCAGACACACCTCGAGGGCATTTCCTTTGGCATGGCCTTCTACAGCGTGGCGCAGAGCTGGGCGGCCGGCGACCCGGAAGCGGCGCTGGCCTGGGCTCAGCAACAGCGCCAGACCATGATGGGGATGAATCCCGTGAACGGCGCGGTGCTCGGTTGGTGGAAAAAAAATCCGGCTGGAGCCGAGGCCTTCGCCCTGGAGCAGATCGGAACGCCGTTAGGCAAACAGCTCATCAGCAGCCTGGCCAGCCAGATGGCAATTGAGGACCAGGCCAGAGCCCTCGCGTGGGTCAACAAATTGCCCGACTCGGAGCTGCAAGATCAGGCCTACCATATTCTTGCCAGTCAGATGGCGTTCGCCGATCCGAAAGCTGCGGCGAACTGGGCTCTGATGCTGCCGAAAGGAGCGGTCGATGATACCGTCGGCTCGACCGTTTCGATCTGGGCTCAATCTGACCCCGCGGGGGCGGCGCGTTGGATTCAAGGATTGAGCGGGAGCACACGGGACAGCGCGATCAGTTCCTACAGTTACGCCACGGTCGAGGCCGACCCGGCCACCGCCACCGCCTGGGCGGCCACAATCGTGGACGATAAGAAACGGGCGAGTGCTCTCCGGTTCACGACCCGCCAGTGGCGTGGGCAGGATCCGGCCGCGGCGCAGGCCTGGGTCCAGAGCAGTTCGTTAGGGAAAGCCGAGAAGGCATCTCTCCTCAATTCGCCCGCGCCGGCCCCATGATTTTCAACCGCCCTGGACGGGCGGCATGATCGCGATCTGGTCGTCGGGCCCAAGAAGGTATTCGCGGGCGACGAAATCGACTCCGACGCCGACGAGGAGATTGCGATCCCATTGCGCGAGCGCGGGGAAATCGCGGTAGAGCCGGGCGAGCAACTGCGCGACCGTCGTTCCCGCCGGGAGATCGAGG
>JBKJNW010000088.1:0-7915 GCA_046593335.1 Chthoniobacterales bacterium
TGTTGCTCGATGACTTCGGTCATGGGGGCGACGTTGTCTTTCGCGACCGGCTTGGGCACGCCGCTGGCGCGTGCATCCAGGTAACCGGGGAACGGTCCCATCGCCGCGGCCATGCGCGCGCTTTCGGCATAGGCTTCGCCGGTCATGATGGAAGTGATGGCGCCGCAAAGAGCGCGGCCTTCCACGCTGTCGTAACCGTAGCCGTAGCTCATGATGAGCGAGCCGAGATTGGCGTAGCCGAGACCGAGGGTGCGGAAGATGTGCGAATTTTCCGCGATTTCCTTGATCGGATAGCTGGCGTTATCAACGATGATTTCCTGCGCGGTGATGAAGACGCGAACCGCGGCCTTGAAACGCTCGACGTCGAACATGCCGTCCTCGGTCTTGAATTTCATCAAGTTGAGCGAGGCGAGATTGCAGGCGGTGTTGTCGAGGAAGAGGTATTCCGAGCAGGGGTTGGTGGAATTCTGCCGGCCGGTGCCTTTGCAGGTGTGCCACTTGTGGATGGTGGTGTCGAACTGCATCCCGGGATCGCCGCAGATGTGCGTGCCCTCGGCGATTTTGCGGAGCAGAGTGCGCGCTTCCTTGCGTTCGCAGGGCGAGCCGTCGCGGACCCGGCGGGTCCACCATTCACGGTCCTCGACCGCGGCATTCATGAAATCGTCGCTCACTCGCACGCTCAGGTTTTCATTTTGATACATGACCGAGCCGTAGGCGTCGCCGTTGTAGCTGCCGTCATAGCCCTGCTCGATCAGCGCCCAAGCTTTTTTCTCTTCGCGCTGCTTCGCGTCGATGAATTCCTCGATGTCGGGATGCCAATCCTTGAGCGTGTTCATCTTCGCCGCCCGTCGCGTCTTGCCGCCGCTCTTGACCACGTTGGCGACCTGGTCGTAGACCTTGAGAAAGGAGAGCGGGCCGCTCGGTTTGCCGCCGCCGCTCAATTTCTCGCGCGTGCTGCGCAGGCTGGAAAGATCGGTCCCGGTGCCGCTGCCGTATTTGAAAAGCATGGCCTCGCTCATCGCCAGTTCCATGATGTCTTCCATCGTGTCCTCGACCGACTGGATGAAGCAGGCGCTGCCCTGCGGGTATTCGTATTGGCTCGCAGCGCGTTCGGCTTTACCCGTCTCGCGATTGTAGAAATAATTACCGAGGCCGGCCTCTTTCCCGATCCCGTATTGGTGATAGAGCCCGACGTTAAACCAGACCGGGCTATTGAAGGCGCCGTATTGGTTGGCGCAGAGCCAGGTTAGTTCCTCATAAAAGATCTCGGCTGTTTTCTCATCGGCGAAATAGCCGTCGGCCATGCCGCAATCGGTGAGGGTGCGGGTGACGCGGTGGATCAACTGCCTAACGGAGGTCTCGCGCCCGCCTTTGTGCGGATCGGTGCCGTTGGCGATATCGCCGTAAAAATATTTCGAGACCGCGATCTTGGTCGCGAGCGGGCTCCAGCTTTTCGGCACCTCGATGTCCTCCTGCTTAAAGATCACCTTGCCGCTGTCGTCGGTGATTTCGGCTGTGCGGCGTTCCCACTCGAGCTGGTCGAAAGGCTGCACTTTGGCGTCGCTGAAAACGCGCTCAAAACGGAGGCCGCGTTTCTTTTTTCGACTGGCTTTGGGACGACGGGAGAGCGCTTTGCGATGCTTGGCGAGAGTGTTGGGCTGAAGGCCGGGCTTGAGTTGGATCATGGTTGAAGGCGGTTCGGGTTTGTGAATAAAGGTGAATTAGCCTCTGAGGCCGGCCGTGAATATCCTGTCGATAACGCCTAACAACAGGATATTGGGGCTGGGATCAGCGCGACCACCATATGCGGCCACTTTGGAGGCCTGATCAAGAACTTTATTGTAACATTTTTTTGGGTCTTCGGAACCGCTTTTTTGCCCGACTGTAAATCTCGTTTCGAGGCACTTTTCCCTCGGCCCAAGACGCCATCCGGAGGGAAAAAACCAAGGTTGACTTTAGGCCGATCGGTTTTCAGTTGTTTGAAGGCATTCAACCGGAGGTAACAAGATGAAAAAGTGGTACTTCGATGCGGACTATCTGCAGAGCTGCAATTGCGACTACGGCTGTCCTTGCGAATTCTCTGCGCCACCCACGACGGGCGCCTGTGAGGGATTGTGCGTCTGGCGAATCGACAAGGGCGAGCATGGTGACGTCGCTCTGAACGGCCTCGGTTTGGGCCTGGCGGTGAAATGGCCCGGCGCGATCCATGAGGGCAACGGCAGCGGTCTCGTTTTTGTGGACGAGAATGCGTCCTCCCAACAGCGCGACGCATTGTTAGAAATTGCCTCGGGCAAGGCGGGCGGCCTGCCCTTTGAGATTCTGGCGACGACCATGACCACGTTTCACGAGCCACGTTTCGTCCCGTTCGACTTTCACTTCGACGGCTTGAACAGCTCGGTCAACGTCGGGGACGTATTGCGGATCGCGCTGGAACCGATCCGCAATCCAGTCACGAAAGAGCCCGAGCAGGTGGAGTTGAATCACGTCACCGGCTTCATTTTTCAAAAAGCAGAATGCGCCTCGGCCAGGAAGGGCGAGTTGGATACCTCGGAAATGCAGTTTTCCTATCCGGACAAGGCCGGCTTCATCGCGCGGATTCATTATCATAATTAAGCGGGGTGGAATCACTCGCGTCGCTCCTTAAGCGCGACCGCCTCCTGGTCGGCGCCGGGATACTTCTCGTCCTGGGCTTGGCTTGGTGGTACACGGCCGCGGCTGCTCAGCAAATGGAAGGAGCGATGAGGTCAATGGCCCGGCCAGATCCGCAGGCCTGGACGAGCGCGGCGCTTTTGCCCCTCTTCGTGATGTGGGCGGTCATGATGGTGGCGATGATGTTACCCACGGCTGCCCCGATGATTCTGACCTTCGCGGCCGTGGCGCGAAATCGTCGCCAGCGCCAGCAACCGTTCGTGCCGGTGACGGTTTTCGGCGCAGGCTATTTAATCATTTGGGGCGGATTCAGCGTGGTCGCGGCGGTGGCCCAATGGTTCCTGCATCGCGCGCAGTTGCTCTCGCCGATGATGGCCAGTTCCAGTGTCGTGCTCGGCGGCATTCTCCTTTTGCTCGCCGGCGTTTTTCAATTCACGCCGCTGAAGCGCAGTTGCCTGACGCGTTGTCGTGCGCCGCTCGACTTCATCACGGCCCATTGGCGGGAGGGTTGGAAGGGCGCGTTCGTTATGGGGCTGGAGCACGGAGTTTTCTGTCTCGGCTGCTGCTGGGCGTTGATGGCGTTGCTCTTCGTCCTCGGAGTTATGAACCTCCTTTGGATTGCTCTCCTGACCATTCTCGTCGGGTCGGAAAAAATCCTCCCGCGCGCCAGTTACCTGCGACAGGTCAGCGGGCTGATCCTGGCAGGCTGGGGGATCTGGATGCTTTTCAGCGGCTAAGGCTGGGTGTCCTTAGTCGTTAGGAGCGGACCCATGAAGCCGCGTCTTCGCGATTGCAAATTCGATGCGGCCTCTCATAATAGCGGTTGCCAGGAAGGGTGGCTGAGCCCGGTTTAAGGCACTCGACTCGAAATCGAACGTGGGGTTAAACTCACCGTGGGTTCGAATCCCACCCCTTCCGCCACTTTTTTCCCTAATCGTCCGGGCCGAATTCCATCTCGTCCGCGGGATGGCCCTGGGCGTGTGATTCGAGCGCCTGCAGCCGGCGCAAAACCTCGGAGAGGAGGAGTTCGTTCTTCAAATTCACCCGGTAATCGAGATCGGCCCGGAGCCGGTCTTTCTGCCCTTGGCGATTTTGCGACATCATGATGATCGGCGCCTGCAGCCCCGCCACCATTCCGAGCACGAGATTGAGCAGGACGTAGGGATATTCATCGAAGGGGCGGAAAAGGAACCAGGTGTTGAACGCGATCCAGAAGAGCGAAAACGCGATGGAGGCCCCTATAAATTTCCAGCTCCCGCCAAACTCTGCGATCAAATCTGCAGCGCGGTCGGCCACGGTAAGGCGGGCTTCTTCCTCTTCATTGGCGTTGCGCGAAACGCGATGGCGCAGGAGATCGTCGGTCCGGCGCAGCCGATGGGTCAGCGCGGTCAGGATCCCGAGCGCGATGTCGGGATTTTTGCGCAGAAAGGAACGGAAATCATCCCGGGGTAAAACCGCCAGGCGAGAATTCACGCTCGCGATTGCATCCGCTGAGCGGGGGTTGCCGTCGAGCAGCGACATTTCGCCAAAAAAATCGCCCGGCCCCATTTCAGCGAGGGTCGTGTCGTGCCCATCCGCGTCTTTTACGCTAATCGCGACGCAGCCTTTCTCGACCAGATACATCGAGTCGCCCGGTTCACCACGATGGAAAAGAGCGGTCCCAGTATCGACCTCCCGCGTGGTCAGGAGCGCGCAGAGCTCGGTCGCTGCCATCTCATCCAGCGCCCGAAAAAGCGGGACCGATCGCAAGGCATCGATTTTCATGGCCGGGATGATTCGGGGCTCATTCGGAAGGGAGTCTGATTCGTCCTTGGTCGCGCGTCCATGAAAACGCGCTTGGGCTTTCGAAAAAAAACTCCCTCCTTTTTCGTCAGGCGAAGCTCAACCAAGGGAAGCTGGCCGGCTGCGGAGATCTCGTTAGGCGAAGTCCGCGCGATGGTGGACGCGCTAGAGATCGTGCAGCGCCCGCAGTGCTTTCTCGACATTCGAGGGGCGGAGAATCATCAACCCGGTTTGCGACTTGGCGGTGCTGGCGAGGTAGGCGTATTCGATGTTGACGCTGGCCTTGGCCAGACGCTCCGCAATCATGGCCAGGGTGCCGGGCTGATTGTTGCTCTCAATCATCAGGACATCATTCTCGAGCGCGAGAACACCGCCTTCACCGAGAATCATGAGCGCCTTGGTCGGATCACTCACCACCATGCGGACAACAGCATGATCTATCGTGTCCGAAGTGGCGAGGGCATGAATGTTAATCGAGGCGGCCGCCAGCTCGTTGCAGACCCGTGCGAGAGCGCCCGGCCGGTTCCCGAGAAAGACGGCAAGCTGAGTGGCGGTCTCGATCTGGACGTCGGGATTCATGAACGAGAGGATGCGCTTGCCGGAGCGGGTTGACAATCAAAACCAGCGATTGTGCGCGGAGAGGAAGTGGGGATTCGGCGGGAGGAAAGAACGCTCGACAACGTCCCGACTTCGCCGAATGAGTTTGACGTTTCCTGGCGAATACGCGAACCTACGAATCTGACCAAAAAGTGACAATATCATTACCCATGGCATGGTTTCGGGTCTTCTTCTCGGGTCAGCACGTAAGATAAATATAGACAACCACTGGCAAAATACTCATTATTGTCGTGCTAGAAAATATACTCACTATAAATAGCACTCGTTAACCGCATCCCAATCGCATAACCATCTATGATCACTCCACGTTCTCTATTAGTCCGCCTTTGTAAGATTGGACTTTTCACCGGCGTCGTCCTCGGCACCCTTCTCGGTAGCAGCCATATATTCGCCGCTCCGGGCGACTTGTATGCCTCCGATGTAGCCAACAATTCGATCGTGGTTTACAAGCCCGATGGCACTTCCAGCACCTTCGCCAGCGGGCTCGACAGCCCGCAGGGATTGGCCTTTGACCAGCTCGGGAACCTTTTCGTGGCCGATGGGGGGAGCGGAAGCGTTTTCAGGTTTTCCCCCGACGGTCTGACTAAAACCACCGTTGCCACTGGGCTGACTAACCCGGTGGGAGTCGCTTTAGAAGGGTCCGATGTTCTCGTCTCAGAGAACGGCTCGAATCAACTCACCCGGGTTGCTCCAGATGGAACTATGAGTGCTCTTCCGGTTACCGTGACGGCGCCCTTGGGGATTACGGTTACGAGCTCTAACCAGATCACCAGTATCTATGTGGCGGCGGCTAACGGCACGTTCCGGATTGCACCCGACGGTACCGTCTCGACCGTCTATGCAGGGAGCGACGGCCGCAAGGTGGCCGTGGATGCGGATGGCAACATCTTCCTCAGCCTGGGTACCGGCGAGGTGCGAAAGTTTCCAGCCGCTGGCGGCACGCCGACCACTTTCGCCTCGGGCTTAAACGATCCTTACGGGATGGCTTTCCGTCCGAAAAAGTTCAACGGAGACACCGATGGCGTCGGCAATCTGTTTGTCGCCGACCCGACTGGGGGATTCATCTTTCAGATCACACCGGACGGCACCAAGTCGACCTTTGCCAGCGGAGGCAAGCCAAACTTCCTGATCTTCGAAGTCGGCCAACTCGTGCCCACTCCGACCCCTACCCCCACTCCGTCGGCCTCGCCCTCGCCCTCGCCGTCGGTCTCCCCTTCGCCCTCGCCGACACCCTCACCCTCCGCAACACCGTCGCCGACGCCCTCGCCCACGCCGGGACTTTTCCGTAACATCTCGACCCGCGATCATGTGTTCATGGGCGATAATGTCATGATTGGTGGGTTCATCATCACCGGTGGGACGACGGAAAAAACCGTTGTTATCCGTGGCATCGGGCCCTCTCTTTCCGGCGCCAACCCGCCCGTCCAAGGCGTCCTGGCCGATCCGGTTCTCGATTTGAACCTGCCTGACGGCTCGGTAATTACGAATGACAACTGGAAAGATAACAGCCTCCTCGATCAGACCGCCCTTATCGCCTCCGGCCTCGCGCCGACTAACGATTTGGAGTCGGCGATTATTATCTCCCTCCCGCCAGAGGATCCGATCGCGACCGGGAGCGGTCTTTACACCGCCATCGTGCGGGGCAAGAACGACACGGATGGGGTCGGTCTGATGGAAGTTTATGATCTGGACGATCCGCTCACGACTACATCCCAACTCGCTAACATCAGTACGCGTGGCTTTGTCAGCACCGGGGACAGTGTCCTGATTGGTGGCTTCATCAGCGGACCGGGAACGGACGATGGGAAGATCCTCGTTCGCGCCATCGGACCCAGCCTGATGGGCGCTGATGTGCCCGATCCCTTAATGGATCCAACGCTCGAGGTCTTCGACGGAAACGGCGACAGCATCGGCTTCAATGACAACTGGCAGGACACCGCGCGCGACGAGATTCTCGCGACCGGTCTGGCCCCGACTGACAGCGCGGAATCCGCCCTGCTCTTCGTGCAGGTCGCCGGTAGTTACACGGTGGTCGTTCGTGGGGTAGACAACAGCACCGGCATCGGGCTGGTGGAGGCCTATCACATGCCGGACGAACCGGCCGTGCAGTAGCTCACTTTACAGATAAAGACGTGCCTCGTCGGCGATCCTGTCGCCGGCGAGGTTTTCTTTTTTGGAGGTTGAGCGGTATCCTCTATCTTCCTCGAAACAATCGACGCGCCCTCAACCAAGGGTGCGCCCTTTCACTCCAAGCTCCTGTGACTTTACTCGCCACTCACGAAAACGCCTTTGCTCCGGTAACGGAGATTCGAAATCACTTCCCCGCACTTCGCCGAATGCACCGCGACCAGGCGGTCGCCTATTTCGACGGACCAGGCGGAACGCAGGTCCCGAGCGCGGTCGCGGAGGCGATGAGCGACTACCTGCTCCATCACAACGCCAATACCCACTGGGCCTTCCCCACCAGCATCGAGACCGATGCAATCATCTCGGACGCTCGCTTTGCCCTGGCCGATTTCCTGCATGCTTCGCCTAACGAAGTGGCCTTCGGTGCGAACATGACGACCCTCGCCTTTCACCTCGCCCGCGCCCTTGGCCGCGACTACGGCAAAGACGACGAAATCCTCCTGACCGAGCTCGATCACCACGCCAATATTGCGCCGTGGCGAGCGCTGGAGAAGGAGCGCGGCATCACGATCCGCCTCGCGAAAATGATCCCGCAAACCGGTCAAGTCGATTGGGCCGATTTCGAGCGGCAATTGAGTTCGCGCACCAGGCTGGTCGCGATCGGCGCGGCCTCGAATGCCCTCGGCACGATCACCGACGTCCGCCGGGCGGCGCAACTGGCGCATGCGGCGGGCGCGCA
>JBKJNW010000148.1:0-5735 GCA_046593335.1 Chthoniobacterales bacterium
AGGCGAGATAAGCTGCACCTTCGCTTCCGCGCAGCGTACTGCCTGCGGCAGCGAAAAAAGCAGCGTCAGGTTGCAACTGATTCCTTCCTTTTGCAGCTGCTCGGCGGCGTTGATGCCTTCCCAGGTGGAAGCGATTTTGATCAGGATGCGTTTGCGGTCGATCCCGCGCTTTTCGTAAAGTTCGATCAACTGCCGTCCCTTCTTGATCGATCCCTCGGTATTAAATGAAAGGCGCGCATCGGTCTCGGTCGAGACGCGGCCCGGGACGATCTCGAGAATCTGGGCCCCAAAAGCGACGAGCAGATTATCAATGACGTCCTCGATCTGCGCCGCGCCGCTCAATCCGCTGCTCTTGCGATCGGCGATCACCTCCTCGAGCAGGTGCGCGTACAGTTCCTTCTGGGTCGCGGCAAAGATCAGGCTCGGATTGGTCGTCGCATCCTGCGGTTTGAAATCCTTGATCGTCTCGAAGTCGCCCGTGTCTGCGACGACTTTGGTGAATTTCTTAAGCTGATCGAGCTGGCTCGGTTGGGTGTCGGCTTTTTTCTCGGCGGCGAGGGCGGTGCTCATGCGAAAAATTACCGCCCAACCGCCCGCTTCACAATGGCAAAAGTGTTCGGCGCAGGCTGAAGCCCAGCGATGGGCGATTGTCAGGCGACATTTTCCCGCTACTATCGGCGCGCGATCATGAGCACCGCGCCAACCGAATTGATCATCGAAGCCGGGCACACCGAGCGGAATGACTGGCGCGACCTCTTCCGTTACCGCTAGCTTTTCTATTTCCTGGCGCGACGTGCTGGTGCGCTACAAGCAAACCGTCATCGGCATCCTTTGGGCGGTCCTGCGGCCGCTTCTCACCATGCTCGTCTTCAGCCGCATCGCGAAGCTGCCTTCCGACGGCATCCCCTATCCCGTCATGGTCTTCGCCGCGATGCTCCCGTGGCAGCTCTTCGCCACCTCGCTCAGCGAAGGCAGCGGCAGCCTGATCAACAACGCCAACTTCATCTCGAAAGTTTATTTCCCGCGCCTCATCGTCCCGGCCAACTCCGTCATCGTGTCGTTTGTCGATTTTGCGATCTCGATGGTGCTGCTCGGAGTGCTGATGGTGATCTACCAAGTCTGGCCGGGATAGCCGGTATTGATGCTGCCCGTTTTCACGCTGCTGGCTCTCCTCGCCTCTGCCGGTGCCGGAATCTGGCTCGCCGCGCTCAATGTCAAATACCGCGACTTCCGCTACGTCGTGCCGTTCATCGTGCAATTCGGGCTCTACATTTCGCCGGTCGGTTTCAGCAGCGCGATCGTGCCCCAAAGGTGGCGCTTTCTTTACGACTTCAACCCCATGATCGGCGTGATCGACGGCTTTCGCTGGGCGATCTCGAATGGCCGGAGCGCCTTCCCGCAGCAAAGTCTGGTGCTCTCGCTGTTGACGATCAGTATTCTCCTCACCTCCGGCATCTGGTATTTCCGCAAGATGGAACGGACTTTTGCGGACGTAATCTAATCTCCCACCGGAGGCGCGTTGTTAATGGAGGTTGTAAGTCTCCACCAAGCCTACACCACCACCGTCACCCTGCCCCCTAACGACAGCTGTGTAAGCACCAGACGCGAGCGTTGTAAGAATCGCGGCCTCGGCATCGTTGGTCGGTGCGATTCCAGTGGTTTCAATTTCCGTCTGTTGACTGCTCTTCCAATTGTCGTTTTGCGCCACGAGCACGCCGTTGCTGTCATACAACTCCAGTGCCGGATCGGCCAAAGGTTGAGCCACGCCCGCGGCGCCTAACGAGGGCCCGAGCGCCCGGACCATCATCTGGCCACTCCCACCGGTGCTGCTGGCGGCGATAAAGCCGGCGATCATCACGTTGCTTCCGTTATCGACAAACCCCCGTGTGCTCATGTTCGCCAGTTCCGGTCCGGCGCCACCGCTCAGGTCGTAGATCTCGATCAGGCCAACTCCGGTCGAGTCTCCCTGGCCTCGTTCGATGATGGTATATGCACCGGCGGAAAGGTTCGCAATCATCACAGCCTCGGCGCTATTTGTCGGGGCCAGTCCGCTCGCCTGAATCTCACTCGCCTGGGTGTCCTTCCAGTTATTGTTGCTCGCAACGAGGGTTGACCCATCGTGGAGTTCAATCACTGGGTCGGCTAAGACGCCTTTCACTCCGGAAGCCGCAAGGGACGGACCAAGCCCTCGAATCAGCACTTTTTTCGTCCCATTGCCGACGACGATGAAGCCGCTCGCGACGACGTTTTCGCCGGTCAAAACATTTAGCCGGGTAGAAAGATTGACCATTCCCGGTGCGCGCTGGACCGCGATAAAGGCGGGGCCGGAGCCCGTTGTGGCCACCGCGACGCTTGTCGAATCAACAGACGATGTTTCTACGGTAGAATGGAAAGAGTTAACCACATGCAGTTTGTCGCTGCTATCAAAGGCAAGGCCGATCGGGGCACCCAAGCCCGCTCCTTGGAATGAGCCGATTAAACCAAATTTTGACACGAGCGCGCTGTCGGCCTCAGTGGTCGTGTCAGGGATGGCGACAGTTCCCGCCGGCGTCCGATTCGCGCTAAAGGTGCATCCACTGGTCTCCTCGCTGAAAAAAGGAATTCCGGCGTCGATGCTATTCTGGCTGACCAAGATGTTTTGTACAGTCGAGGTCAGGAAAACGACAGACCCATCGGGATTGTTCGTGGGTCCCAGATGAATCCTGTTGCCGAGGATAGAGGAATTTTTGACGCCGGAGGCAAAGCCGATTCCACCCGCTGCGTAAACGGTATTGCCGACGATCGTGATGTTTTCCAAGGGGGTGATGGTCGTCCCGGGATTGAAGAGGATTCCAACGCTGTCTGGATATAGGGCTTTAATTGTGTTGCCAACAATAATGATATTTTTGGAGACGAAGGTGTCAAAATAGATCCCGTGCCAGTCGCCGATAAACGTGCACCCGGTGATGACTCCGCCGTCGTAGCCGCCGGGCGGGCCGCCGGCGTTCCCCGCAGTCGGCAGGTTAAAAGTACAGTTGATGATCCGACCGTTTTTTGCGTAAACGGGCGTGGGATCGCTCCCCATGGCAGCGAGGTTAATCATTGCCATGCCGGTGAGGTGTGTTGCGTAGACCCCGGTCGCGCCGTTGGAGACCTCCACGTTCTCATACAGGGCATTGTCTGGCAGATTTCGGTCGTTCACACCGCCGGAAGTCAGAATCGCGAAGCACTCGTTATCCTGCCACCCGCATCCCGTTACAGAAACGTTGCGAATCGTAGGATTGGCGCCATAGAGATTGATCCCTTGGAAATTCCCGTGTGGGCGAGAATTGTCGCCACCCGGGCCACTGCGGAACCAGGCACAATCACAAGTCAAATCCTCGACCGATTGGTTGTCGTAAGTTAAGGCCGGGCCGTTGCTGAAGAGTGCACCATTACTGCCGGGGTTCGCGCCTGCCGCTCCGACGACTTGCTGTATGATCGTCAGACTTCGGCCTGAGCCCTTGATGTGCCAACCGGTCAACATCGCCCAGTCATAATCCCAGGCGCCTTTCATCTGAAAGGTGCCGGGACCGATGTGAAAAGTGATGTCGGTCGCGCCGGCGTCGTAGTAAGACTTGAAGATCGCATCGAGCTTTGCCTGGTTAGATCCGTCGAACGGATTGGGCAGCGAACCGTCGCCAGCCACGCCGTCGGTCCGATAGGCGATGTGCACGGCTTGCGCGCCGCCCTTGACTGTGGTCGGGGCGCCGAAAACCTGCGGAGCAACCCCAAGGTCGACGCCATCGGGCGAAAACTTCTCGACGATATTGGACGCGCTGCTCGCGACGTAAAGTGCGCCGGCGGAATCGAAGGCCAATCCCTGCGGCTGACTCAGGGCCGCACTCGTAAACGGAACAAGCGGAGTTCCGCCTGGGCCGAAGCGTTGCACCATATTGGCAAAGCTCGCGACGCAGAGATTGCCTGCGGAATCGAAGGCGAGCCCGGTTGGTTGAATAACGTTCGCGAACGTCCCGAGGTTTCCGCCGTCAGGGCCGAATTTTTCCACCGTGTTGCCATCAAAATTTGCAACGTAGAGATTGCCGCCGCGATCGAAGACCAGACCGTTTGGATTGTTCAACCCCGAAGAGGCGAAAACACCCAGAGAGCTACCGTCCGGCGCAAACTTCTCGATCGTGTTGCTCTTGGTGGAGACGTAAACGTTGCCGCTCGCATCCAGAGCGATGCCAGTCGGTCCATTCAGATACGAGTTTGTAAACAGCGTTCCCGTTCCATTGTCGTCGTATTTCGTGATCGTGTTGATGCCGGGGTTGGTGACAAAGAAAGAATCGGCCCGCACCACAGAAATGCTGAGAAACAGGATGGCAGCAACGGTCGAGGCAAACTTGAACTTCATTAGATCGGAGTCGATAGAAATCACGAATTTTCATAATTATTAGCAATATCTAGGCCGATGTTGCAGCGTCGGGCAGATTTGCCGGTGGTATCCCGCGAAATGGAACGAACATTGCCGACGACATCTGGCGGTGGCACCATCGTCGCTTGGTTGTTTAGGCCGTGAATTTCCCGATACCGCTTCTTTCATTCTGCGTTCCCACGCGCAATCGCGCGGAGTATCTGCGGGAGTTCCTGGAGAGCGTCGCGGAGCAGGCCACGCCAGCGGTGGAGGTCGTTATCTCCGACGACGGCTCGGACGATAATACAGCAGAAGTCATCGAAAGTTTTCGCGGCCGCCTTCCTCATTTGACTGCCAGACGAGTCGACCCTCCGCTCCGTTACGATCGCAATCTGCTCCATGTCGTCTCTCTCGCCCGCGGCCAATACTGCTGGCTCTTCGGCGATGACGATCGCCTCGAACCCGGCGGTCTTGCCGCAGTGCTCAAGGCGCTGCAGACCGTACCGGAGCTGACCGGCTTAACGACGGATCGCGTTTCCTATGACAGCGCACTCGCCCACCGGCTCCCGGTCCGCGCCTTGAAACAAGAAACAACCTTTCTCTATCACCATGCCAACGAAGCCTTCCTCGGTTTGCTTGACCGCCTCGGTTTCCTTTCCTGCCAGGTCGTTAATCGCACCATCTGGAATGAATTCGTTAGGCAAGAAAACCTGGAGCCTTATTTCACCGGTTACATGCAGCTTTACGTCATCGCACGGATGCTGGTCCGTGCACCGCGCTGGCAATTTCTGGCCGAACCCTGCGTTGCCTTTCGTGCCGATAACGATTCGTTCCGCGCGCTCGGACAGTTCGGCCGTTTGCAGATGGACGTCTGCGGCTACGAAGCGATCATGGGCGACGTGTTCGGCCGCGACTCGCGCCTTTATCACACGGCGATGGCCGAGATCTCCCGCACCCACGCCCGCCATCACATCGTCACCGCCAAACGCGCTGGTGCGCCTGTTTCGTTTTTTCGCCAGGCCCTCGCGCTTTGCGTCAAATACTACGGCCGTTACGCCAGCTTTTGGCTGCACACGTTTCCGGTCCTTATCATGCCCCGGTCGCTCATGCTTTTGCTGAGGGGTTGGTATCAAAAGGTCCGCCATTAGTCGATGGAACTGGCGATTGTCGGCGTTTGTTGCGACTCGAGACAGAAGCGGATTCTCGATGTCACTTTCCCCTCGTGGCGCGAATACGGGAACCGACAGGGCCTGCCCGTGATCGTTCTGGAAAGATCACATGCGGGCGCAGATTATTATTGGAATAAGCATCTGCTTTATCGAGTGCCGGAATTGCGCGCGGCCAAGCGCCTCCTTTTCCT
>JBKJNW010000228.1:0-17169 GCA_046593335.1 Chthoniobacterales bacterium
CGCGTCATACTCCCGTACTCGCTCGATCGCGAAATTGTCCACGCGTCAGGCGGCTGAAACCGGGGGCGCGGAAGCTGGTCGCTTGGTCACCGCCATCACGTCCGGCCGGGCGCCGTCCTCGCGCACCGTGGCGGCTTTGCCTTCCTTCGGATAAGCGATGCGGGTGTGGAGCATGTTCATCAAAGTGAAACGGAAGCGCTCAGCGATGATCTTTAATTGACGCAGGGTGAGATCGCACTCGTCGAGCTGGTGATCGGCCAGGCGCTGGTCGATCAGGTCGTTGACCAGTTGCTCAATCTTCTGCGGCGTCGGTTTTTCGAGCGAACGCGAGGCGCTTTCCACCATGTCGGCCAGACTGATGATGGCGCTTTCCCGCGTCTGCGGTTTCGGGCCGCTGTAACGGAAACTCTCCTCCGACACTTCGGGAATGTCTTCCTCGCGCATCTTCATGATCTTGCCACCCTCGCGCGCATCTTCGTACTGCTGCAGGGCGCGCTTGTAGAAGTAAAAGACTAACGACGTCCCGTGGTGCTGCTGAATAACATCGATGACCTGCTGGTTGAGTCCGTGCTTGAGCGCGAGGTCGACCCCTTCCTTGACGTGCGCGATGATGATGAGTGCGCTCATCGTCGGGGCAAGGTCGTCGTGCGGGTTGCGCTCGAAGTTCATGTTCTCGGTGAAATAGTCGGGCTTCACCAGTTTGCCGATGTCGTGAAAGTAGGAACAGACGCGGCAGAGAGTGGCGTTGGCGCCGATCGCTTCCGCGGCCGACTCGGCCAGGTTCGCCACCACCAAGCTGTGATGATAGGTGCCGGGCGCTTCGATCGTCATCCGGCGCAGAAGCGGGTGATTCAGATCCGATGCTTCCAGCCAGGAAATGTCGGTCGTGATTTGGAAGAGCTGCTCCAACATCGGCAAGGCTCCCCCGACCAGCATGGCAGTGACGATGCCGTTGCCGATCGCGAAAACACTCTGGATTCCGATCATGGACCAATCGGTTGCGGCCGGGTCGAAGAGATTGATTGGCCCGATCAAACCAAAGGTCATCGCGAGCAGCCAGATCCCAAGGCCGACGCAAAGACCGGCCCGGATGAGACGGCTGCGGCGACGCACCGTCTGGGTAAGGAGGACGGCGGTGAAGCCACTAATCAGGCCGATCGCCAGCATCGGCGCGTCCATTTTGTTCAACAAAATGCTGCTGAAGAGACTAACGAATACAGCACCGTAAAGGCCATGGTTTCGCCCGAGCAGAACGCAAAGGACGAGCGGGGCAAAAGCGTAGGGCGCAATCAGCCACGCGGTCTCGGGTTTGAGCAGCGCAAAGAGACCGCTATTGCAAAGAACAATGAGCAGCTTGGTCGCAGCCAGCTGGAGGTAGATGATGCTGAAGACAAGCAAAACACGCGAGTTCCGCAGGAAAGTGTTGGGCTGATTAATCCAAAGCTGCGCGATGGCGGTGGCGAGGAGGAGAAGGGCGAAGACAAAATTCCGCGTCGGCTCTGGCTGTTGCCCGCTGAAAATGAGCAGAGCCATGCCGGCGATGAAGCAGACGAAAATCGCCACCTTGACCCACGGGGCGTGCTCGAGATTGCGCAACATCTCGTTCGAAGCCCGGCGCCGCCGGGTCTTGCCCGAGGCCAGCCCGCGTTTCACGAGGCTCTTGCGTTGGAGGAATTTGAACATCGCTATTTGCGGGAGGAGCCGCCGCTGTTGGCCGACGAACGGTGCTGTTGATAAGCATTAATGATGGCGCGGACAAGCTCGTGCCGGACGACGTCGCGGTCATTAAAATAACAGAAGGCGATCCCGGGCACATCCTTGAGCGCCTGGAGAGCTTCGAGCAAACCGGAGCGTTTATTTGGCGGCAGATCGACCTGAGTGCCGTCCCCGGTCACGACGCATTTTGAGCGCGGCCCGATCCGGGTCAGGAGCATGAACATCTGCTCGGTCGTGGTGTTCTGAGCTTCGTCCAGGATAACGAACGCGTTGCTCAAGGTGCGTCCGCGCATGTAGGCAAGCGGCGCGACCTCGATTGTCTCCCGCGCAACGTAGCGCTCCAGTTCCTCCGGCTCGAGCATGTCGTGCAGCGCGTCGTAAAGCGGGCGGAGATACGGCGTGATCTTCTGTTGCAGATCGCCGGGCAAAAAGCCCAGCGCCTCACCCGCTTCCACCGCTGGTCTGGTGAGGATGATCCGATCGACCTGTTCCTTCTTTAGCGCCGAAACCGCCATCGCGACGGCGAGATAAGTCTTGCCCGTCCCGGCCGGCCCAATACCGAAAACGACGTCGTGTTTTTGAATCGCCTCGACGTAGTTCCTTTGCCCAATCGTGCGCGGCACGATCGGCGGCTTGCGCGACGAGGTCATGATCTTGGTCGCAACCAGGTCGCCCAGGTTATCGGCCCGGGCTTCGTTCACGGAATTGAGCGCGTAATTAAATTCGTGGCGTTGGATGTCGACTCCGCGTTGGCGAGCGTTTTCCAGCTGGCTGAAAACCTGTTCCGCTTTCGCGACCTGCGCCGGTTCGCCTTCCACCTTGATCCAGCCCTCACGGGTCGTGACTTTCACACCGAGTGATTCCTCGAGATTTTTGATCAGCTTCAAATCGTGGGCGTAAAGAGATTGCACGGCCCGCGCGTTTTCGAACTGTAGGGTGCGCGTTTCAGTCATCTCGGAGCCGGGATCTCATCAGCCGCGAGAATACGGCTGCGCGCGGAAGAGTGTCAAACTTTGGGCAAACCTAGCGGAAGCCGTAGACCAGCGCCCAGTGGGTCCGCTCTTCCGGCGAACCCTCCACTGCCACGATCACGAAATAGCTCCCGGTCGACTTCGGGATGAGGTGCGCGGCGGCGAAATGCCCCTTTTGCCAGCTGTCGGGCTGCTCGCAAAGTTTGCCATCTGCATCGTAGATATGGACCGACACTTTGGCCTGCTCGACCTCGGTTCCCATCCAGAACCAATAATCGTTGCCCTTGAAAAGCTGCTGCCGAACGGCCTTCTTCTCCCCTACCCCAAGGTCGCCGCCCCAATAATCTTCCCGCACCTGGTAGCCTTGCTTGACGTAAGGCTCGGCCGATTGGAGCGCGAAGGAATGGGCGTCATCGACCGAAGCCCGCGAGGCCGCGACCTGGAGCGCGAAGATGAGCCCGAGGAGAAGCGTGGTGCGGCGAGCGGCGGAGAGGGTTGGACGCATGGAGGCGGCGTTCATTAGTTTCGAGTCACGATCGCACTGTCCACCCGCGAGGTGATTTCGTTGATTTTCTTCACGGACCCCGGCGAAATGGGCCCTTCGATTTCGATCAGCGGTTTTACATCCTGGAGAGAGGTTCGGATTTGCGAAATGACCGGCCCGGTAAATTCAGGCATGTCGCCAAGCTTGCGCTGGAAATATTCGAGCAGGTCGGGTTGATGGAGCAGCTCGGCGCCGTCCTCCGAGAAATGGCGGTTCACGACCGAAGTCAGGACCTGGGTGCCGCGCAGCCAGCCGCCGAGGCTGACGAGTTGCGAGAGCTTCTCGTCGTGCACTTCGTTCATCGCCTGCTGCACGCTGTTCTGGGTGCGATCGAGTTCTTGGCGCACCGCCAGCCAATTCCGCCGGTCCGCTGCCTCGGTAATGGCCTTGGCGTGAGGCACGATCGAGTTGCCGACCCCGATGCCTTTGGCCAGGCTCACGACCCGTTGCCCGATCTCTTTCACGCTCGGCGCGTCCTCGGCCTGGACCGCGATGAAGCCGTCGGCGATCACGGTGCCGAGGAGGAGCGCGATCCGCGGGCGTTCGGTGAAGTTGGTTCCCTTATTCGTCCGCACGAACTCTTTCCAGTTCACGCTGTCGAGTTTGTTCAGCGCCCCGAAAATTTCATTCGGCAAAGGCACCACCACGTCATCGATGTTTTTCGAGAGACGTTTAACGTCGATACGGCGAGCCGGTTCCGCCGCGAAAGTGCTCCCGGAGAGCAAGGTCAGGGCACAGCCAGCGATTAAAAGTGGGTTAACGAAAGATCTCATCCGCAGCTTCGACTATTGATTTCGGAAAGGTATTCAGGATTAGTTGGGCACTTTATGCAGAACCGTTATCCGGCACAAATCGCGATACGATCCAGTTTTATCGAATCGGAGCAACCTCTTTCGTTGGCGGTCTCGGCCCGCAAGTAAGTCGGGGCGTTTCTCATGAAACTGGAACGTCTCCACGAAATTCTGGCCCGCGCCGCCGGCAAACGCATCGCGGTCGCAGGCGATCTCATGCTCGATGAATTCGTCTGGGGCAAGGTCGGCCGCATCTCGCCCGAGGCTCCCGTGCCGGTGGTGGAGGTCACGGGGGAATCGTTTTATCCCGGGGGTGCGGCCAACGTCGCGCGCAATCTCCGCGAGTTCATCACCAGCGTTTCAGTCATCGGCACGGTCGGGACCGACCAGAGCGGCCGCCAGTTGCTCGAGCTGCTCCGGGCTGGAAACATCGAGACCGGCCTCGTGCTCGAGGACCCGGCTTTTCGGACAATTGTGAAAACGCGGATCGTGGCCCGCCATCAACAGGTGGTGCGAGTCGACCGGGAGGAAATTCGCTCTCCCCTGTCGGAGCAGGTCGCTCAGGTCACGGCCGGTCTGGGCAAAATAATATCGCAGCTCGACGCTTTTATCTTCGAGGATTACGGCAAGGGTTTCCTCAGCGCCGAACTCGTTAGGCAACTTTCCGCCGACCTAAATGCCGCGGGCAAGATCGCAACGGCCGACCCAAATCCCAACCGCCAGGTCGACTGGGGCAAGGTCACGGCGATCAAACCGAACCGGAGCGAAGCCCTCCATGCCGCCGGGTTTCCCCCGAGTGATCCGGTCGACCCGCCACTGGAAGACAAGGTGCTCCTGACCGCCGGCCTCCGCCTCCTCTCGAACTGGGACACGGAGATGCTCCTGATCACGTTAGGCGAGCAAGGGATGATGCTCTTCGAGCGGAACGAGCCGCCGCATCACATCCCAACCAAAGCGCGCCAAGTCTTCGACGTGTCCGGCGCCGGCGACACCGCGATCGCGCTTTTTACTCTGGCGCTCTGCTGCGAAGCCACCCCGCTTGAAGCGGCCGAGATCGCCAACCACGCCAGCGCCGTGGTCGTGGCCAAGCTCGGCACCGCCACCGTCAGCCCGGCGGAACTGATCGCCAGCTTCGAGGAGGATCATGGCGCCTAACGATTCCGCGCCGGCCGTCTTTCTCGACCGCGACGGAACGCTCATGCGCGAAGTCAATTACTGCGCCGACCCGAAACAGGTGGAGATTTTTCCCGGCGTGCCGGAGGCGCTCGTTCGGCTGCGCGAGGCCGGTTACAAGCTGATCGTGATTTCAAACCAGGCCGGCATCGGGCGCGGCTATTTCACCGAGGCGCAATATCGACTGGTCGAAGCGGAAGTGGCCCGCGCCGTTCTACCCGCGACTTTCGACGGCGTCTATTTCTGTCCCGATCATCCCGACCGGGCGACCGAGCGCCGCAAACCCGGGACCGGCATGTTGCTGGAAGCGCAACGGGATCATCACCTTGATCTGACGCGGTCGTTTTTTATCGGCGACAAGGCGATCGACGTGGAATGCGGGCGCAACGCCAGCGTCCGTACCATCCTGGTTAAGACCGGCTACGGGGCGAAGGAAACTCATTCCGCGCCGGATTGGATCGTGGAACATTTTTCCGGCGCGGCCGACATCATCCTCAATTTGGAAAACAATGCGCCCGGCAAATAATGTGGGAAGGGCCTGTGTGCCCCGATGGGAGTGCGGTACGCCAACAGATCGGGGCGCATAGGCCCCTCCCACATTGCATGTCTAAGATCGTCGGCATTGTTCCCGCCCGCTGGGGCTCGACTCGGTTTCCGGGCAAGCCACTCCATCTCATCGCCGGAAAACCATTGCTGCAACACGTCTGGGAACAAGTCCGCCGAGCCAAGAGTCTCGATTCCGTCATCATCGCGACCGACGACATGCGGATTGCGGAAGCCGCTTTCGCCTGGGGCGCGGAAGTGTGCCTAACGAGCGCAAAGCACACCAGCGGGACCGATCGGATCGCGGAAGTGGCGGCGAAATTGCGCGGCGTTTCCCACCTCATCAACATCCAGGGCGACGAGCCCTTGGTCGATCCGAAGTTGATCAACCAACTCGCGAAAAAAATGCAGCGCGACCCGAAAATCGAGATGATCACGGCGGTCCATCCCTTTTCCGATCAGGCCGACGCGCAGTCGCCGCACCAGGTCAAAGCCGTCCTCGATCGCAAGGGCCGCGCGCTTTATTTTTCCCGCCACGCCATCCCCTACCTGCGCGAGACCGGAGCGCGGCCAAAATATTATCGTCACCAGGGCATCTACGGCTACCGGCGCGATCTGCTTTTGCGCTTCGTGCGCTGGAAACCGACGCCGCTCGAGACCGCGGAAGCGCTCGAGCAATTGCGCGCGCTGGAGAATGGCGTAAACATTCACGTGGTCGTAACCGCAAGCGGTTCGCCCGGGGTCGATACGCCCGAAGATGCCCGGACGATGGAGCGCCAGCTGCTCGCTCGCTCGCGCCAGTCTCCTTCTCGATGAAATATATTTTTGTCACCGGCGGTGTGGTCAGCTCGTTAGGCAAAGGCCTCGCGGGCGCTTCCCTCGGCACCCTGCTCGAGTTGCGCGGGCAGCGCGTGCTCCTGCAAAAATTCGATCCTTACTTAAACGTCGATCCCGGGACGATGAACCCGTTTCAGCACGGTGAAGTTTATGTCCTCGACGACGGCGCGGAGACCGATCTCGATCTCGGCCATTACGAGCGCTTCACCAACTGCGTCCTTTCCCGCAACAACAACCTGACCAGCGGCCAGGTCTACGAAACCGTCATTCTGAAGGAGCGGCGCGGCGATTATCTTGGCAACACCGTCCAGGTCATTCCGCACGTCACCGACGAGATCAAGGCGCGCATCCGGCAGGTGGCCGACCCGGAAAAAGTCGACGTCGTCGTCACCGAGATTGGCGGCACCACGGGCGACATTGAGGGGCTGCCTTTTCTCGAAGCGATCCGGCAATTCATCCTCGAAGTCGGGCCGCAGAACGTGGTCAACATGCACGTCACGCTCATTCCCTACATCCGCGCGGCGGGCGAACTGAAGACCAAGCCGACCCAGCAAAGCATCGCCAAATTGCGCGAGATCGGTCTTCAGCCCCAGGTTCTGATTTGCCGCACGGAACGCCCGCTCGACAACGACGTTAGGCAAAAACTTTCGATGTTCTGCAACGTCGGCTTGAATGCCGTCATCGAAGCGCGCGACGTGCCGCACACGATTTACGAGATGCCGCTCATGCTGCACGAGGAAGGGCTCGACCAGTTGATCTGCGATCTTCTGCACATCGACGCGCCGCAGCCCGATCTGAGCGACTGGCGCAAGTTCGTCAATCGCGTCATCAACCCGAAGAAGCAGGTCAAGATCGCGGTCGTCGGCAAATACATCGAACTGCAGGACGCCTACAAAAGCATTTACGAATCGCTCACCCACGCGGCCGCGAGTCACGATTGCGGAATCGATCTGCGCCTGATCGATGCCGAGTCGCTCGAGAACGGCGTCGACGGGCAACTGGACGACGTCGCGGGCGTGCTCATTCCGGGCGGGTTCGGCGAGCGCGGCGTGGAAGGAAAAATCCGCGCGGCCCAGTTCGCGCGCGAAAACAAAGTACCCTATCTCGGTCTTTGCCTCGGCATGCAGGTGGCGACGATTGAGTTTGCCCGCAACGTCTGCGGCATCACGGCGGCGAACAGCGTGGAGTTCGACCAGGAATCGACCGAACCGGTCATCTGCCTGCTCGATGAGCAGCGCAAAGTCCGCAAAAAAGGCGGGAGCATGCGTCTCGGGACGTGGCCGACCAAGATCGTTGCCGGCACCCTGGCGGAGAAAATTTACAAGCACGACGAAGTGCTGGAGCGACATCGTCACCGCTACGAGTTCAACATGAAATACCGCGACCAGATGGCGGAGAAAGGTTTCCTCATCAGCGGCACTTCGCCCGATGGCTCGCTCGCGGAATTGATCGAGCTGCGGGATCACCCATTTTTCCTCGCCTGCCAATACCACCCGGAATTCCAGAGCAAACCGAACAAGCCGCACGCGCTTTTTAGCGGATTTATCCGGGCATGTTTGGCGCATCAGGACTAACGATCTCGCCGCTGACGCTGTAGATGCGAGCTGTAGACGCCTCCCTCTGGGAGGCGCGGCGGTGCGTTCTATCCGGCAGAGTTCCGAGCGCGTGTTCCCGCGCTTCGCAGAGCGAAGCGTCTACAAGGCTGCGCGGCGCAGCCGATCCATGATCGCGACGCCGAGTCCTTCCTCTGGCATCGCCTCGGCCACGATCTGATCCAATCCGGCGCGATCCAGTTCCCTCAGCTGGCGAAAAAGATTGGTCGCGGCCTCGCGCAGGTTGCCGGTCGTGCTTAGGCGGCGCGATTCAACAAACGTTTCCGAGAACGGCGTGTCGCTCCAAAGCAGCGCCCCGTAACGCTTCCCTTTCGGCACCGCGATTTGCGAAATATCCTCCGCGATCATGAGCGGTGTCCGCGGGCGATAATGCGACGGCAATTGCCCGGGCGATTCCTTGAGCGCGGAGGCACGCGTTCGGAACTCAGCAAAATTTCCCAGCTCCTCATGCGTGACCGGCCCCGCGCGCAGGATTTCAATCCCCCCGCCGCGCACCGCGACCACGGTCGATTCGATTCCGTGCTCGGTCGGCCCGCCATCCACGATGAGCGGAATGCGACCGGATAACTCTTCCATCACATGCGCTGCCGCCGTCGGGCTGATCCGTCCGAAACGATTAGCGCTCGGAGCCGCGAGCGGTCCGCCGAAAGCGCGCACCACTTCGGAGAAAATCGGGTGCGCACTCATTCGAAGCGCGATCGTATCGAGACCTGCGGTCACGATCGACGGCACGATTTCACGGCGCGGCAGGACGATTGTTAGTGGGCCCGGCCAGAACCTCGCGATCAGACGCTCGAACAGCGGTCGCGATTTTTCTTCGACCACCGCGACCCGCTCCACCCAGGCCAGCTCGGGCAGATGAACAATCAGCGGATCGAAATGCGGACGTTTCTTCGTTTCGAAAATCTTCACCACCGCTTCCGCGGAAAGTGCATCTGCCGCCAGGCCGTAAACCGTCTCCGTCGGCAGCGCCACCACTTCCCCGGCGCGCAGGAGTTCGACCGCGCGTGTCACCGCGCGCCGTCGCTCGTTAGGCGAGCCGGTCACCGCGATCTGAGTGTTCATTTGGCGGTCAGGCGATCGCGCGCGCGCTGCGCGCTGGCGGCGGCCGTTTCCACCGTCGCGCCGAGCGCGGTCAGGTGGCCCATCTTGCGCCGGGAGCGCGGCTCGCGCTTGCCGTAGAGATGAAGGTGCACGTTCGGCTCGGCCAGCGCGCCGGCCCAGTCCGGCTCGCCCTCGGCCCAGACATCGCCGAGGAGATTGACCATGGCTGAGGGCCAGAGGATGTCGGTTTTGCCTAACGGCAAGCCACAGACGGCGCGGACGTGCTGCTCAAACTGGCTCGTGACGCTGCCCTCAATCGTCCAATGCCCGGAATTGTGCGGGCGGGGAGCGAGTTCGTTAATGATTAATTCGCCGTTCGAACGAAGAAACATCTCGACCGCGAGCAGCCCGACGAGTTCGAGGCTCTGTGCGACGGCGGCGGCCAGCTCGCGTGCTTCCTGCGCGACGCGTTCCGGGATCCGGGCCGGGGCGAGCGTGAGGTCGAGGATATGGTGCTGATGAATGTTTTCGCAGACCGGAAAGACTTCCATTTTTCCGTCAGGCCCGCGCGCGACAATGACCGACACTTCCCTCTCGAAATCGATCACCTGTTCGAGGACGCACTCCGCGTCCTCCCGCGACGACCAGATTTCCGTTAGGCTGGTATCCGGGTCGATCCGTTGCTGCCCCTTGCCGTCGTAGCCGAAGGCGGCGCCTTTCAAGATCGAAGGCCGGCCGACCGCTTTCACCGCATTCGTTAGGTCGGCATCGCTCCCGACCCGGCGGAAGGTCGCGACCGGAAATCCGGCCTGGGAGAGAAACTCTTTTTCCCGGAGCCGATTTTGCGCGATGAGCAGGACCTCGCCCCTTGGCCTAACGACCTGGTCGCGGACGGCCCATTCGATCGTGGCCGCCGGGATGTTCTCGAACTCGAAGGTCAGGACATCGATCGAACGCGCGAACTCGCGCACGGCTGCTTCGTCGTCGTAGCGGGCCGTCGTGGCCTGGTCGGAAAACTGCGCGGCCGGCCCGTTTTCCTCCGGCGAAAAAGTGTGGACGCGATAACCCATCCGCCGGGCCGCGATCGCGAACATGCGGCCGAGCTGACCGCCGCCCATCACTCCGATCGTGGCCCCGGGCAGCAGCGTCTTCCCCTCCGTCATGGGAGCTTTTGCGCGAGGACGGTTTTGGTTTGGCGCCAGCGAAACTTCTCCACCGCGCCTCGCACCTTTTCGTTATGCAAGCCGATGATGCTAGCCGCGAGGAGGGCGGCGTTTTTCGCCCCGGCGACCCCGATTGCGAGCGTACCGACCGCCACTCCAGCCGGCATTTGCGCGATGGAAAGAAGCGAGTCGAGGCCCTTCAAGGCGCGGGATTCGACTGGCACGCCGAGGACCGGGAGCCAGGTCTGAGCCGCGATCATGCCAGGCAGATGGGCGGCCCCGCCCGCGCCGGCGATGATCACCTGCACGCCGCGCTCGGCCGCTTCCCGGGCAAACTTTGCCATCAGGTCGGGGGTGCGATGAGCGGAGACGATTTTGTGTTCGTTAGGGACGCCGAACTTCTCCAGGAGCGCGACGCAATGCTGCATCGTCTCCCAATCGGAGGCGCTCCCCATCACGACACTAACGAGCATTGGAGCCGACTTTTTTTTCGCCATAGGATCCGGTTCGCCGGAAGCCCATCCCTTCTCCCGCTAGGCAAAAATTGCAACGCTCTTTTTGCGCAATGTCCGACGTCGATGAGATCGGTCTCCGCCGGTAGTGGAGCACGCTCGACCCGACCGAGGGAAATTTCGTTTCACCTATCTCGACGGAACGCTCGCCCCAGTTAGTCACTCTCGCGCTTGGCGGCGACGGGCAACTCGAGTGACTGAGGACGTCGCGGGCCGGCCACTCAGCCGGATCTTTACCTTTGATCGCCAGCTCGGATGAGAGACATCCGCCTGGGAAGTGCTTAACCTCGCTTCATGATCAGAGCGCTTCTGGAGAAATGGAGCTGCACGAGATGGATCGCGGCGACGGTGTTCATTTGCCTTCACGCCTCTGCATTCGCGCAGGACCGTCCAAAGGTCGGCCTCGCGCTCGGCGGCGGCGGCGCGCGGGGCGTGGCCCACATCGGAGTGCTCAAGGCCTTGGAAGAGCTTGGTATTCCCATCGACTACATCGCGGGCACGAGCATGGGCGCGGTCGTGGGCGGGCTTTACGCCAGTGGGATATCGCCGGAAGAGATCGAGACCCACTTCCGCGACGCCGACTGGCGCTATCTCCTTTCCAATTCTTCCCCGCGCGAAAGCGAAACCTTCCGCAGCAAGCAGCGCGATTTCGATCTCGACCAGAATGTCGAGGTCGGCCTCTCCCGCAGCGGCGCAGTGCAGTTACCAGAAGGGCTCGTCGCCGGCCGCAAACTGCTCGTCAATTTGCGCGAACTCACCTTCCCCGTGCGCGGCATCGAAGACTTCAATCGCCTGCCCGTCCCTTTTCGCGCCATCGCCACCAATATCGAGACGGGCGAGAAAGTGGTGATCGATCAGGGCAGCCTCGCGGAAGCGATGCGCGCCAGCATGGCCGTGCCCGGCATCTTCGCGCCCTACCGCATCGGCAACAAAACCCTGGTCGACGGCGGCCTAACGAGCAACCTGCCGATCGAAACGGTCCAGGCGATGGGGGCCGACATCGTGATCGCCGTCGACGTCAGCCCCGTTTTGCTCAAGGCCGACAAGCTCGACTCCGTCCTTTCCGTTACCAATCAAATGCTCGACATCATGATCGGCCAGAATCGCGCCGCCCAGGTCCAGCAACTGCGCGCGCGTGACATCCTCATTCGGCTGGAAATGCCCGGCGCTTCCTCCGCGGATTTCGTCGGCTCCACGCGCAATGCGGTCGAGGGCTACGCGAAAACCATGCAACGCGCCCCCGCCCTGCGTTCCCTCGCCGTCGAGCCCGAGCAGTTTGCCCGCTATCTCGCCGGGCAACGGCGCGCCCGTCCCGCGGGCGCGCAAATCTCCTTCGTCGAAGTCGAGGGTGCGAGCGAGACCGCGCGGCAGGAGCTGAAAGAACCAATTCCGTTTCGTCCCGGGGAACACCTCGAATTTTCCGAACTCGAGAAACACCTCGTGGAATTCGAGGGTATGCGTGACTTCGAGGTGGCCGATTTCCGCGTGGTCGAGAGCGATGGCCGCTACGGGCTCCGCCTCCAGCCGCGCCGCAAATCGCGCGGACCCAACTTCCTCAGCTTCGGGGCCGACTTTGCCTACGGTACTCCCGTCACCGCCGACGCCAATGTCCTGCTCGATTGGCGCATGACGGAGCTAAACTCGTTAGGCGGAGAATGGGAAAGTATCCTCCGGCTAGGCGACCTCACCACCGTCTTTTCCGAGTGGTATCAGCCGCTCGAACCGACCCGCAGCTGGTTCCTCACGCCCTCGATTCGCTATGCGAGCGAGCTGATCGATGCCCTCGACAACAATGACGACCGGCGCCGCTTTCGACTTCAATCCGTGATCGGCCAGCTCGACACCGGCTTCCGTCTCGGCCGTTTCGGCGAAGTGCGAATTGGCTACGCCCGCGGCCTGAGCGACATCGCCGACACCCTTAACCTGCCGCGCGGCGTCAGCGGCACGAGTGAGCGCGCCGAGGTGCGTGCCTCGGCCACCATCGACACCCTCGACCGGGTCACCTTTCCGCGCAGCGGCTGGTTCGCGCGGCTGGAAGCGGACGTTTCCGAGCGCTCGTTAGGCGCGAAAGACAACTACAGTCGGGTGCAGGGCGAACTCTATAAGCCAATCTCGTTCGGCAATAACACCATCGTGCCCCGCGTCACCGCCGGGGTGCGGGCCAGCGGCGGCACCCTGCCCTATTACGATCGCTTTGCCCTCGGCGGCTTTCTGAATCTCTCGGGTTACACCCGGGCCGAGCTCTACGACCAGAATGCCGCCCTCGCCCAGCTGATCTATTATCGCGAGCTGGGTAAGCTGCCCCAGGTTTTGGGCGGCGGCATCTTTGGCGGCGCCTCGCTCGAGGCCGGCAACGTCTGGGCCAACCCGGGCAACATCGACCTGCGCGACACCATCATCAGCGGCAGTGTCTTTCTCGGCGCCGACACCGTTATCGGTTCCTTGTCGTTAGGCGTGGGCGCTTCCGGCAAGGGTGAGAGCGCGATTTATCTTCAGCTCGGGCCTGTTCTCGGGCGCGGTCGCATTGAGCGGTGATCCTTCCGGCGCCTCGAATGCAATCGCCCTGAGTTGTCGCGGCGCACGACTTTGTTGAGAATAATTCCGCGGCCGGAATCAAAGAGCTTGCCTTCCGCCAACTGCCGCGCAGCATTCGCCGCATGTTCAAGATGCTTGCCGGACTTCTCTGCCTCACCAATTTGCTCGCGCTGCCCGTCGTCGGCCAGAGTCTTGATCTGGGCGCGATCGGTATCTTGAGGCCGGTGCCCAAAAACATCGACATGAGCCAAAGCCGCGGCAACGAAGCGGAAACCGCCATCGCCATCAGTCACACCAACCCCCGCCTCGTCACGAGTGTTTCCAACATCGAAAGCAACGGGCTTTTCCATAGCTGGAGCATCGATGGCGGTCGCACCTGGCAACACGATGTCATCGCGACGGGTTCCGATTCCCTCACGACCGCTTGCTGCGATGCGCAATTGGCTTCGGATGATTACGGCAACATTTTCATGACCTATCTGTCGTCGAGCATCGCAGTGAAAATGGCGATCTCGATCGATGGCGGCGCGACTTTTCAACCGCTTTCCTTCCTCACCTCCCTGCCGAGCGGTCTGCCGGTCTATCCTTGGAAAAGCCTGGCCAACATCGGACAAACCGTCAGTGGCGATCAGCCTTCCATCTCGACCAATAACAGCAGTGTTTGGATTTCGTGGACCGCGTTTGATGGAAGCATTCAGGCCAGCGGCGCGCCCGTGACCGGTCTTGGTCAGGTCGGCGCCTTCACGGCAGCGCAGGGGATTCCCGGGTCGACTCGTTTCGGCGATTATGGCGATACCGCGGTGGGACCGGATGGCCAGGTCTTTGCCATTTACCAAAATCCAACCGGGGGCGAAGGCCCGGCCACAATCTACGGTACGCTCGATGCCGACGGTCTCGGGACGGCAGGCTTTGCCAGGCCGCAAGTGATCCAGACCACGAATGTCGGCGGGTTCGATTACATTCCCGCGCAATCCGGCCGCTCGATCGATGCCGAAGCTGGCCTGGCCTGGGATCGCACCGGCGGGGTCCACCAAGGACGCCTTTATCTCGTCTTCGTCTCGGAGGAACCGCAGGAAAGCAACAACACCGATATTCAATGTCGCTATTCCGACGATAACGGCGCGACTTGGAGCACCGCGGTGCGGGTCAACGACGACACCGGCACGAACAGCCAGTTCAACCCAAAGATTCAGCTCGACTCGACGACGGGGAACATCGCGGTCGCCTGGTATGACGCGCGCAACGATCTCGGCGATAACGGGCGCGGGGACACGAACGGCCGCCCTAACGACGACGTCATGATCTATACCTCGGTGAGCAAGGACGGCGGCGTGACCTTTCAACGGAACAAGCAGCTCTCGCTTGGCGCATCGAACGACAAAAGCGCGCAGAGCGGGGTCGATTACGGCGACTACAGTGGCTTCGCCTTCCATCGCGGCACGCTTTATTTCTCGGCTGCCGATAACTCCAATTCGACCGGCGATAACCCAGACGGGACGCGGTCTCATTTCGATCTCGTGGTCGCGCCTCTGACAGTGCGCTAAGACAAGATCCGTCGTCGGGTTGTAGGGTGCGCTGTCCTCAGCGCACTGCTCACTACAGAAGCAGCAAACGCGCATCCTGTCGTCACGAGCTGGGCGGCCCGATTGCGAGCCGATCGGCGCTTCATAGGTTGAGGCATGCGCATCGATAAGTTTACGCAGAAAATGCAGGAGGCGGTGCAGGCATCACAGGATGTCGCCTCGGCGGCTGGCCAGCAGGAGATCACGAACGAGCACTTCCTCCTCGCGCTGCTCGACCAGGCAGACGGTATCGCGAGCCCGCTGCTCGAGAAAATGGGTGTGCAGGTCGGGACACTGCAAGATCGGTTGCGGACCGCGCTGCAAAAGCTGCCCCGGGTGAGCGGGAGCAATGTCGATCTCCGACTCGGGAACGATCTTCGCAGTGTGCTCGACGGCGCGGAAAAGGAAATGGCGAAACTGAAGGACGAATTCGTCAGCGCGGAGCATTATCTTCTGGCCCTAACGAACTCGGATGTCCCCGCCGCACGCGTCTTGCAGGAGCTTGGCGTGACGCGCGACAAAATGATGCAGGCTTTGCAGCAGGTGCGCGGTTCGCAGCGCGTAACCGATCAGAATCCGGAAGGGAAATATCAAACGCTCGAGAAGTATGGTCAGGATCTGACCCAGCGGGCGCGCCAAGGCAAGATCGATCCGGTCATCGGCCGCGACAACGAGATCCGGCGCATCATGCAGGTGCTTTCGCGCCGGACGAAAAACAACCCGGTCTTGATCGGCGAACCGGGAGTCGGCAAGACCGCGATCGTGGAAGGACTCGCCCGCCGCATTATTTCCGGCGACGTGCCGGAGTCGCTCAAGAACAAAAAACTGATCGCGATGGATATCGGCGCGATGGTGGCGGGCGCGAAGTTCCGCGGCGAATTCGAGGACCGGCTCAAGGCGTTTCTAAAGGAAGTGACCGACTCGCAGGGCCAGGTCATTCTTTTCATCGACGAACTTCACACCATCGTCGGCGCCGGCGCGGCGGAGGGTTCGGTCGATGCGTCCAATTTGCTCAAACCGCAACTGGCGCGGGGCGAGCTGCGCACGATCGGCGCCACCACCCTGAATGAGTATCGCAAATACATCGAGAAAGACGCCGCCTTGGAACGGCGCTTTCAGCCGGTCTTGGTCGACGAGCCGACGGTCGAAGACACGATCGCGATTCTGCGCGGATTGAAGGAGCGCTACGAAGTGCATCACGGGGTGCGGATTCGCGACGCCGCGCTGGTGGCGGCAGCCGTCCTGTCGCATCGCTACATCAGCGACCGGTTTCTGCCCGATAAAGCGGTCGACCTGATCGACGAAGCGGCTTCGCGCCTGAAGATCGAGCTCGATTCCATGCCGACCGAGATCGACGTGATCGAGCGCGAGATCATGCAGCTGGAGATGGAACGCCAGGCGTTGAAAAAGGAGAAGGATCCCGCGAGCAAGGAACGCCTAACGAAGCTGGAAAAAGACCTGGCCAGCCTGAAGGAAAAGTCAGGCGGGATGAAAGCCGAATGGCAAAAAGAGAAAGCGGAGATCGATGCCCAGGCGAAAGTGAAGGAAGAACTCGAGACCGCGCGGACCGATCTCGAGCGCGCGCAGCGCCGCGGCGAACTGGGACAGGCGAGCGAAATTCAATACGGCCGCATTCCCGAGCTGGAAAAAAAACTGAGCGAAATTGCGGCCAAAGAAGCCAGCGCCAAGACACCGCGTCTCCTGCGCGAGGAAGTGACCGAAGAAGACATCGCCCAGGTCGTTTCGAGCTGGACGCACATCCCGGTCTCGCGCCTGCAGGAAGGCGAACGCCAGAAGCTGGTGCAAATGGAAGAGCGGTTGATGCAGCGCGTCATCGGGCAAAAAGAAGCTATCGTGGCGGTCTCGAACGCCGTCCGCCGCGCGCGGGCCGGCTTGCAGGATGAGAATCGGCCGATCGGTTCCTTTATTTTCCTCGGCCCGACCGGCGTCGGTAAAACCGAGCTCTCGCGTGCCCTGGCGGAGTTTTTATTCGACGACGAGAACGCCATGATCCGGATCGACATGAGCGAATACATGGAGAAACACACCGTCGCGCGCCTCATCGGAGCGCCTCCGGGCTACGTCGGCTACGAGGAAGGCGGACAGCTCAGCGAAGCCGTTAGGCGCAAACCGTATTCCGTCATTCTCTTCGACGAAATCGAGAA